>JANNUK010000242.1:0-1601 GCA_031395155.1 Chloroflexota bacterium
GGATCGGTGGCGAGCAGCGGGCGCGGCGCGAGGGCCGGGCCGGCGAACACCACCGCCGCGAGAAGGCCGGTCGCCAGGCCAGCGGCCAGCCAGCGAACGCGGACGTCCGGAACGGGGATCGTGATCGAGGCGGATGTCAAAGGCATCGGAGGCTCCAGTTCGCTCGAAGTGCGGCTCGTTTTTCGGCACGCGAACCCGAGACGCTGGATGATGCGGCGCCGGTTCCTTGCCGGGGTGTCGGCGCCGGCCGCGGGGTCGCGCCTCGCCGCGCGGCCACCGTCACCTCGACCCCGGCTCGCGCCACCAACCCCGGCACGGCACCAACCCCGGCCCGGCACCCCCGAGGCGCCGCCGCCGGCCCGATCCTGCTCATACGTTCACCCAGGGAACGTTATCCAGCAATTGACCCCGCGCAGCTGTCGGTTGGGCCTTTCCCCGTGCGTGAACGCGCGCGCCGGGCCCGGATCCGAGGCTCGAATCGTGGATAACGTTCCCCGGGCGAGAGTTGGCAACGAATCGCGGGCGGGAGGGCGAACAGGAAGGCGAGTCGAGCCTCGGCGCCGCGGCCAGCGTTATCTCGGCCCACAGCTGGGAGTTCCGCTACACACCCCTACTCGGGTGCCGCGAGCTCCTCGAGCGAATCGACGACGGCATCCGCTCGAAGCACCTGCCCGGCCGTGTACCGGGTACGCAGCGCGATCGTGCGCATCCCCGCTCGCCACGCAGCTTCGAGGCCGTGCGGCGAGTCCTCGATGACGAGACATCGATTGGGCGCCGCACCCAGCCGTTCGGCCGCGAGACGGAAGATGTCGGGGGCCGGCTTGCCCGTCGCGACCTCCTCGCCGGAGACCATGATGTCGAACGCGCCCGCCAGGCCCAGTGCCCCGATGACGGCCTCGACCGCCGGACGCGGCGAAGACGACGCCACGGCCAGGCGGATGCCCGTCGCGCGCAGGCCGCCCACGAGCGCGAAGACGCCGGGCGACGGAGGGACCGTCGCAAGCAACGGCAGCACCTCTTGCACGTACTCGTCCTGCAGGTCGGCCGTCGCATCGGTGAGCCCAAAGTGCCGGATCATCCAAGCCCAGCTCGTCTCGTTGGACTGCCCGACGAGCCCGCGGTATTCGTCCGCCGTCATCCGGGCGCCGCGCCGGGCCAGCAGGGTTGCCAGGGCCTGCTCGTTGCGCGGTTCCGTATCGGCGAGGACCCCGTCCATGTCAAAGATCACGGCGACGGGCCGGAACCCGACGACCATATCGAGTGACCGCCGCTCCGCTGGCGTGATCATTCCTGGTCGCGTGCCGGGAAGTCGCGTGCCGGGAAGACGTGGATGGCCTCGAGGCGAACGGCCATGCGCGCCGACGAACCCTCGCGCAGCGTCGCCGCGGAGCGCGCCTCGACGACTGCCGTCAGCGGCGAACCGTGGAGCGGCACGAGGCTGAGAACGACACGTGGCCCGAGCGCCTCGATCAGCTCGACCGTGGCGTCGAACGTGACGGCCGGCTCGTCGGCCGCGATCGACGAGGCGAGGACGATCTCCTCGGGCCGGACGCCAACGCGAACGGCGCCGCGGACGCCAACGCGAACGGCGCCGCGAACCG
>JANNUK010000561.1:0-11058 GCA_031395155.1 Chloroflexota bacterium
CCCCGCGCAACCCATCGACCGCGTAGGTCAGCGGCAGGACCCTTGCGATCCCCTCAAGGATCTCGGGCAACCGGTCGATCGGCCAGAAGATGCCCGCGAGCAGGCCCTGCGGGATGATCACGATCGGGATGAACTGGATGATCTGGAACTCGGAGCGCGCGAAGGTCGAGAGGAAGATGCCGAGGTTGACGGCCCCGATCGCGAGGAGCAGGACGAGGACGAAGACGAGCAGCGGGCTGCCCACGGACGCCACGCCGAGACCGATCCCCCACTCCCCGACCGGCCCAATCGCAGGAATCGCGATCCTACCCAGGACGAACGCGGTCAGCAAGATGACCTGGACGGTCGCCAGCACGCTGAAGCCGATCCCGTAGCCCAGGACGATCTCTGCCCGCGTGACGGGCGTCGCGAGGAGCCGCTCGAGGGTCCCGCCGACCCGCTCCCGCAGGAAGCTGATGCCGGTCAGGATGAACACGAAGAAGTAGGCGAAGTAGCCGAGGAACACGGGCGACAGGATGTCGAGACTGTCGGCGTCGGGCGACAGGAAGACGGTCTCATGGTGGAAGGTGGGGATGTTCGTGTTCGGCCCGACGCCCGTTGCTGCCCCGAGCGCCCGACTGACGAGCACCTGCAGGGCGGCGAGTGCTCCCGACTCGGTGGCTGGATCCGTGCCCTCGGTGATCACCGTCACCGTCGGCCCTCCGCCAAACTGGGCGCCAGGAAGACCGACACCGACATCGACCTGTCCGTCCGCGACCCAGGTCCGGAGCTCGTCGAGATCGCCGGCCAACCCTGAGGCAATTCGAATGTCGACTCCAGCCTCGAAGTCGTTGGCGGCGCTGCGGAGTCTGTCCAGCAGGAGTTGTTCCGACCTCGCACCGGGCCCATCGCTGGGGATGTAGACGCCGACGGTGATCGAGGCCACCTCCGAGCCTCGAATGACCCATGCGAGAAGCAGCGTGATCACGATGGGCGCGATCAGCACCAATCCCAGTGCGCGGTGGTCGCGGCGGAGACCGGCCAGGATCCGGCGCGCGACCGCGAATGTTCGCGCGCCGCTCACTCGGGCCCCGTCGAACCGTCGAGCGGGCGGCCCTCGTCGTCGAGGCCGGAGAAGCGGAGGAACGCCGACTCGAGCTCGGTCGTACCCGCCTGGGCCCGGAGCGACGCGCCGGTCCCGTGCGCGATGACCTTGCCGGAGCGGACGAACAGCAGCTCGTCGCAACGGTCTGCCTCGTCCATGACGTGGCTGGCGACGAGGATCGTCGTCCCGGCGGCCGCGAGGCGCCGAAAGTGGGCCCAGAACTGGACACGGAGCGCCGGGTCTACGCCAACGGTCGGCTCGTCAAGGAACAGGACGGGCGGCTCGTGCACGAGCGTGCAGGCCAGCGACAGGCGCCGACGCATGCCGCCCGACAGGTGCGTCGCCGGCGTATTCCGGCGTTCAGCGAGCTCGACGAGGTCCAGGACCCGGTCGACGGCATCGGCGGACTGCGCTCCCTGCAGCGTTGCGAAGAAGGCGAGGTTCTCCCAGACCGACAGCTCCGGGTAGATCGACTCGCTCTGCGGCATGTACCCGATCTTCGCGAGCGCCGTGCGTGACGGCATGGCTGTCCCGAGGATCCTCGCTTCACCCGCGGACGCCCGGGCGAGGCCGGTCAGGAGGCGGATGAGCGTCGATTTGCCCGATCCGTTCGGCCCGAGGAGGCCGTAGATCCGGCCCGGAGCGAGCGCCAGATCGATGCCGTCGACCGCCCGCAGTGAGCCGAACGACTTGACCAGACCGGTGGCGACGACCGCCGGCGACGTGCCCGGCGTCGGCGCGACCCCGTCCATCACCCTGCGATCGTGACGGGCGAGGCGTCGCGGCACAACCCCTACGAGCGGTGCGGCCTCGAACGCCCCTCGCGAAATCGGCGCGCTGTGGGCGCCGTCTGAATCTGACCAGCGCCGAGCACCCGGACTTCGGGGGCTTTCAGCCGCCGCGCGGCGCCCCCGGCCAGGCCGTCGAGGCGCACGGCGCCGATCCGGACCCGGACGAGCCGTTCGATCGGCATACCGACCGCGGCAAACATCCTCCGGAGCTGGCGCTTCCAACCCTGTGCCAGGGTTGCCCGGTACCACGTCAGCGCAGGGTCGGGCGGCGGGCGCAGCAGCTCGGCCGTCCGACGGGTTTCGATGCCCGTCGCGGCGCGAAGTGGCGCGGCAAGGCGCGCCAGTCCCTCATCGAGCGCGACTCCGGCCACGAGTGCGTCCACCTGATCGGGATTGAGCGGCCGGCTCACGGCCACGGCGTACTCGCGCTCCACCCCGAACCGGGGGTGAAGCACCCGCTCGGACCAGTCGCCGTCGTTGGTGAGGAGGATGAGTCCTTCGCTGTCCAGGTCCAGGCGCCCCACCGGATAGATGCGAGCCCCATCCGGCACGAGGGCCGTGGGCACGAAGTCGAGCACCGTCTGGTCGGCATGCCGGTCCTTGACCGTGGAGGTGACTCCAGCCGGCTTGTGGATCGCGATGTAGACCGGGCTCGCGGCGGCACCGATCGGCCGTCCATCGACGAGGATCTCGGCGCTCGTGACGTCCACCTGCTGGCCGAGCGTGGCCACGACACCGTCCACGGTCACGCGTCCCGCCTTGATCAGCACCTCGCTTGCACGGCGCGATGCGACGCCGCTGGCCGCGAGGACCTTCTGGAGGCGCTCGCCGCTCACGAGGCGTCCTCTTCGCTCGCGAGCTCCGTCGAGCCTTCCTCGGCAAGCCGCGCGGCGACATCGAGATCCAGAGGTGGGAGCTCCTCCAGGCTCGACAGGCCGAACCGCTCGAGGAACTCGAAGCCCGTGCCGTACAGGAATGGACGACCTGGAGCAGACCCGCGTCCCAGCTCGACGACCAACCGACGATGGAGCAGCGAGCGCACGGTGTAGTCGGAATCGACGCCGCGGATCCGCTCGATGGCCGCCTTCGTGACGGGTTGGCGATAGGCGACGATGGCCAGCGTCTCCAGCGCGGCCGGCGACAGGCGCACCGCGTCGGTTCCGACGTAGCGAGCGATGAGCGCCCCTGCCTCGGGGGCCGTTGCCAACTCGACGCGATCGCCGGACACGACGAGGATCAATCCTCGCTCGCGCAGACTCACCTCGAGATCGCCAATTCGGGCGTCCACCGTCTCCCGGTCGACCTGGGCGATCGAGGCAATCTCGCGCCGGGCCAGGGGACGTTCGGCGACAAAGAGGAGGGCCTCCAGGGCGGCCTCGCTTAGATCGCCGGGAAACGGCGCCTCGGAGGTCGCCGCCTCGGGTTCGGTCACGCGAATGACTCCAGTCGTTCGTCGAGCGGCTCGTTCGTCGCAGCCGCACCGCCGGGCCCACTGCGTTCCTCGGGCGTGGTGCTCCGCGCAATGATCGGTCCGAAGGGCGCGGCCTGCTCCACCACGATCTCGCGACGCTTGACCAACTCGAGCATCGCCAGAAACGTGACGGCCATGACGGTCCGGTCGCGAACTCCTCGAAGGAGATCCTGGAGGACGATCGATGAGGCCTCACGCAGCGCGGCGCGAATGATGGCCGCGCGCTCCGTCATCGTCACGGACCGCGCCAGGGCCTCGGGCGGAAGGTCGGGCGGCGGTGCCAGTCGGGCCAGCCCATCGAGCGCGGCGACGAGGAGCGCAACGTCGAGGCGAGGCGCATCGGCGGGTCGGGCTCCCGCGAGAGCCGTGGCATGCGCCGCACCCGGCTCGCGCCGAAAGAGGCCGCCCAGCTGTTGAGCCCGCTCGTCCAACCGCCGTGCGGCATCGCGATGGGCACGGTACAGGAGGAGCCTCGCCCGCAGCTCGGCCTCTGGGTCGACCAGTTCCCCGACGTCAATCTGGGGTGCTTCCGCGTCCTGGTGCCGCGGCAGGAGGGCGCGACTCTTGATCAGGATCAGCTGGCTGGCTACCGCGACGAACGAGCTGATGTTCCCCAGCCGATCCGACTCGACGGCGGCCAGCGCCTCGAGATACGCGCCGGCAAGCGCCCCGAGAGGCACCGTCAGGACATCCAGGTGGCGAGTCTCGATGAGTGTCAGGAGGAGCCCGAGCGGGCCATCGAAGTCCGCGACGCTGACCGACGTCGCGATATCAGGGCGACGATCCGGGTCGATTCGGACCCGCGGCGACAGCGACGACGAACTCGCCGGCGACGCTACCGCGGTGACCGTGGTCATCTCAGTTTGCCTCGTCGGCGAGTCGGAGCCGCTCACCGTCCACGGGATCCTCAGGCGCATCCTGGTGCCGGATCAACTCGACGGTCCGCAGGGACCCACCCGCCGCCGCCACCATTCGGGCGGAGGTCTCTGCGTGCGCCTCGAGTCGATCCAGGGCAGCTCCCCAGCCCGGCCACGGGAGGAGCCGGCCCAGTCGGCGCACCGGCGCCCCATACGCCTGGCCCAGCGCGACCGCCACGCGCGGCCAGCCCCCGGTGTCGCCCTTGCCGCAGTCATGGAGCAGGCCGGCCAGGAGCAATTCACGATCGGCCTCGCTCGCCTGATCGACCCCGTCGGCGCGCAAGGAGCCCACGACGTCCAGGCCGTGCCGCCGGTCGGCGACGTGCATCGCGTCGAAGGCGTCAACCGCCCACGACGGTGCCCAGCGCGCCAGGTCGACGCGCTCCGCAGGAGTGACCCGGGCGCCGAGATGGCTCCGGAACTGGCGTAACCGGCCCGCCCACCAGCGCATTCCGCCGCGTTCCACGGTCGTCAGAACCCGATGAGGAGGTTGACCAGTGGGAGGCCGACGGTCTCGAACACGAGCCCGAGGAGCGTGTTGCCGCCGGGCAGGATCGGCAGAAACGCGGCGCCCAGGAGAATGAGGAACCCCCACTGCTCGAAGACGGGGCGCCAGCGCCATGCGGTCTGCGGGCTCATCAGCGCAAACAGGATCTTCGAGCCGTCGAGCGGCGCCACCGGCAGCAGGTTGAGGAGCATCAGGATGACGTTGTAGAACACGAACAAGATCAGGACCTGGATGACGAGGCCGTCGACCGCCATCCCCGTGGCCTGGATGTAGCGCAGCGGGAGGGCACCGACGACGGCCAGGACGAGGTTCGAGGCTGGGCCCGCGAAGGCCACGATGGCCTCCCCATTGCGTCCGCCGCCAAGGTTCAACGGGTTGACCGGTGTTGGTTTCGCCCAGCCGATGATGAACCCTGTGAGTCCGCTCAAGATCAGGATCACCCCGCCGACCGGGTCGAAGTGGGCGATGGGGTTGAGCGTCAGTCGTCCGAACAGTCGCGCCGTCCCATCGCCAAGCCGAAACGCTGCCAGGGCGTGCGCGAACTCGTGGACTGGGAAGGCCACGAGCAGGATGAGGCCGATGGCGATGAGCCTCGGGACCAGTTCTTCCAGGTTCACGCGGACCTCGGCTGACGGGCGGGGGACGGCCCCATCCTACCGCCCATCGCGGCGTCCTCGCCGTCCGTGGCGCTACAGCCGGCGGAGCAGCTCCGCCTTCTTCGCCTCGAACTCTTCCGGCGTGATGGCGCCGCTATCGCGCAACGTAGCCAGGCGGCCGACCGCGTCGACGATATCGGCCGCCGACATCACGTGTGGCGCCGCCCCTCCGGGAGCGGCCGCGCCGGGCGCCGGAGCGGCCGGCATCGAAGGGGCCACGGCGCCAGGGCCCCCCGTGTGTCTGCCCGGAACCGGGGTCATCTCCGATACCAAGGGCGCGGCCCGCAGCGGCGGCGACGGCATCCGCCCAATCTCGGTTTCGAGCTCGTGCTTCTGGTTGAGCATCTGGCGCTTGAACGCCGGAGCGTGATTCAGCATCCGGTACTCGTCGAGGTCGACGTCCGCCGCGGTCAGGATGTTGAGATCGCCGTAATCGAGCAGCCGGCCAAAGAGGTTCTGGGCGAGGACCGCATCGTTGATCTTCTCGAGGGAACTGTCGGCGGATCGCTTGTTGATGATCCCCTCGACCTTCAGGACCCGCCGGTTGGTCACGACGTAATCCTGGGCATACCAGGCCCAGTAGTGGACGGCGAGCACCGTCCCCGACAGGACGATTCCCGCCAGAACCACCCAGCCCACGATGTCCCGGACGGTGCCGTCCAGCTGGAGGCTCAGGACGAGGAGCACCAGGCTTGCGATGAGCAGCGCCCACTGACGACGGCCGTCCACGATTGTCGCGAACGGGTGCTGGCGTGTCCGGAGGATGACCCGCTCTCCGTCGGCCAGAAGCGTGTCGGCGTAGCGTGGCATCGGCTCACATCCTCCTCAGGCCCGCGGATGGGCGCGAGCATAGACCTCCCGGATCCGTTCGCCGGTCAGGTGCGTGTACAGCTGCGTGGTGCTGATACTCGCATGTCCCAACAACTCCTGGACAACTCGTAGATCCGCGCCGCCCTCCAGCAGGTGCGTCGCGAAGGAGTGACGGAGCGTGTGCGGGCTGACACGCGCCGACAGTCCGGCGGTCACGGCCGCGGCACGGACCACCGACCACGCCTGCTGTCGGGCGAGGCGCCGACCCCGATCTCCGAGGAACAGCGGCCCACCCCGAGCCGCCGCCGCTTCCGGGGACAGCAGATCGGACCGCGGACCGTCGATCCACGCGCGGAGCCAATCGAGGGCGATGTCGCCGACCGGCACGAGTCTCTCGCGATCGCCCTTGCCAATCACGCGAACGAAGGCACCCTCGAGCGAGAGATCCTCGCGATCGAGCCCGAGCGCCTCGGATACGCGCAGGCCGGCGGCGTACAGCAGTTCGAGGAGGGCACGCTCACGGCGCCGGTCGTCGCCACCGGCCCCCTCGATGAGGCGCTCCGTCTCGGCCACCGTCAGCGTGTCGGGAAGGAGGCGCGGTTGGCGAGGCAGATCCAGGTGCGCGGCGACGTCGGTGGCGATGAGTCCCTCGCCGAAGGCAAACCGGTAGAACGCCCGGATCGCGGCCGCGCGGCGTCGCAGGCTGGTAGGGGCAAGGCCCGGGTCGCGCGGTCGGCCCCGACGGGCACGAGCGGCGAGATAGGCGATCGCGGGCTCGGCCGAACGGGCCCACGCCCGCCCGACGTCGCGGGCGGCGGCGAAGTCGGCAAGATCGCTCCGATAGGCCCGGATCGTCGCGCTGGCAACGCCGCGCTCGACCTTGAGGTAGTCCAGGAACGACTGAACCACGGGATCGATCGGTGGTGATTCGCCCGGTGGCGGCGGTCCGCCCGTGGGCGGCGGTCCACCTGTGGCCGGCACGCGGTGTCAGGCTCCGGCCGGGACGCGCTCGCGCCAGCCCTCGGCTCGATCGAGCAGCTCGCGGGCCGAAGCGACGGCCGCGGGCCCGGATTGTGCCGACTCCCCACCCAGCATCTCGGCGAGCTCGGCGATCCGACCCTCGCGGTCGAGCCGCTCGACGTCGGTGACCGTCCGGCCGTCTCGCAGGCCCTTGGAAATGCGGAAGTGGACGTCGGCGTGCGCCGCGATCTGGGGCAGGTGCGTCACGACCAGGACGCGATGTCGGCGGGCGAGGAGCCACAGGTTGCGCCCGATTGGATCTGCGCTCCGGCCGCCGATCCCGGCGTCGACCTCGTCGAACACGATGGTCGGCGTGGCATCGGCTGCGGCCAGGACCTGCTTCGCCGCGAGCGCCACCCGCGACAGCTCCCCACCGGACGCGATGCGATCCAGGGGACGAGCCGGCTCGCCCGGGTTCGGGGCGATCCGAAAGACGACCTCGTCCACGCCCGTGCCGTCGAAGGCGAGGGCGTCGCCATCGAGCTCGATCGCGGCCTGGTCCGCTCCCGCCGGCCGCCGGCCGAGGGCCACATCGAACACGCCGCGCGGAAAGCCGAGGTCCTCCAGAATCGCCCCGACCTCGGCCGCGAGGCGGTCGGCGGCCGCGACTCTCAGGCCCGACAGCGTCGCGGCGGCTGCGGCCACGGTCCCCAGCAGCTCGGCGTCCAGCGCCCCGCGGCGGACGCGCTCGCCGTCCATGTCGGCAAGGCGCGCCGACTCCGCCGCCAATCGCTCGCCGTGGGCGATCACCGACGCTTCGTCGTCCCCGTACCGCCGCTCAAGGCCGTAGATGAGCGACAGCCGCTCCTCGAGCCGCCCGAGCGTGCCCGCGTCGTGATCCACCGTCCCGGCGAGGGTTCGGAACTCCCCTGCCACGTCGGCGAGTTCGGCATCGAGCCCGTCGAGGCGCGCCACCAGGGGCTCGAACCGGGCATCCAGGCGAGCCAGTCCCCGGGCCTCGCGGAGGGCGACGGCGAGCGCCTCGCGAGCCCCAGCCGCGCCGGTGGCGCCCACCCCGTCGTCGCTGAGCGCGGCCATGGCCACGGCCCCGCCGCGAACGATCGCCTCTCCGTGTTGCGCGGCGCGCAGGCGCTCGCGGATCTCGTCCGCCTCGCCAGGCTGCAGTCGCGCCGTCATAATCTCCGCTGCCTCGTGTTCGAGCAGTTCGATTCGCCGGCTGAGTTCGCGCGGGTCGATCGCCAGCTCCGTGAGCGCCGCCCGGTTCGAGCGCCAGCGCTCGACCGCGTCGTGCATGGCCGCTCGTGCGGCGAGGTGGCCGCCGTAGCCGTCGAGGAGCTCCCGCTGGTGGCGCCCGTCGAGCAGGCGCTGCTGGTCGTGCTGGCCGTGGATCTCGACCAGCGGGCCGGCTGTGTCGGCGAGACGGGCGGCAGTCACGGTTTCGTCGTCGAGACGGGCCGTCGATCGGCCGGACGCAGCGATCTCGCGGATCGCGATGAGCGGTTCCGGCAGGCGATCGAACAGGGCCTCGACCCGACCCGTCTCGGCTCCGTGGCGGACGAGCGAGGTATCTGCGCGTGCGCCGAGTGCCAGCCCGAGGGCGTCGATGAGGATGCTCTTGCCGGCACCCGTCTCCCCGGTGATCACGTTCAGCCCTGGCCCGAATGAGATACGGACGCGCTCGATGAGCGCGAGATCGGTGACCGTCAGCTCCAGCAGCGCGCCGGACGGCGCAGCGCCAGGTTCGTCGTTCGCAGCGACGCTCATTTGGGCAGCAACTCCACCTTGTGGCGCAGGAGGTCCCAGAAGGGCAGACTGCTCTCGGGCTCGACCAGGCGGATCGGCCGGTCGAGCGCCCGGACCTCGACGACATCGCCGACTGCCACCGGGACGTCTTCGCGGCCGTCGATGCTGACGAGCGCCTCGTGCGCCTCAACAACCTGGCAGCGAACGACCTGGTCCGGGCCGACGACGATCGAGCGGATCGCCGACAGGTACGCGGCGATGGGCGTGACCACCATGTTGCGGCTCTTCGGGTCGACGATCGGCCCACCAGATGAGAATGAGTACCCCGTGGAGCCGGTCGGGCTAGCGACGACCAGGCCGTCCGCGATATACGTGGCGAGGTGCGTGCCGTCGATGGCCACGTCGAGGCGGACGACCCGGGCCAGCGAGCCCCGCGCGACGACCACGTCGTTCAGCGCGATGTAGCGCTCGGCCGGGCCGCTGCCCCCGCGCAGGATCAAGCCCTCGAGGATCATCCGCTCATCGATCCGGTAGGCTCCCCGGAGCAGTTCGTCGAGGATCGATTCCATGTCCGCCGCCTCGACCTTGGACAGGAATCCGATCTTGCCCAGGTTCACGCCGAGGAGCGGTACGTCGATCTCCGCGACGGCACGCGCGGCACGAAGGAACGTGCCGTCGCCGCCGAGGACAATGAGGAGGTCCGTCGTCGGCAGCTCCCCGAGCAGGGTCTCGAACTCGCCCGGCGGCGCGGCCCAGTGGGCGAGCCCACGCCCATCACACCAGCCGGCGGCCCGCTTGGAGAGCTCGACCGCGGCAGGGTTGGTCGGGTTGTAGGCGAATCCGAGGCGCGGGCCACTCATGGCGCGCTCACGGCGGCAATGCGCTCGACAATCGACGCCGCCAGCGTGACGGTGTCTCGCAGGCCGCTGGGTGGCGCGCTGCGACCGGGTTCAACCGCGAGCCAGAGCAGGAACTCGCGATTCCCCTCGGGGCCGGTGAGCGGCGAAGCGATCAGTCCGCGCGGCGGCAGGCCGTCAACCAAGGCCCGTGTCGCGACGCGCACCAGGACCTCGTTATGGACGGCGGCGTCGCGCACGACACCGCCCTTGACCTGGCTGCGCCCCGCCTCAAACTGGGGTTTGACGAGTGCCACGATTTCGCCACCGTCCGGTCCGAAGGTCGACGCCGTCGGTCCCAGGATCAGGCCGAGCGAGATGAACGAGACATCGATGCTCGCAAGCGAAACCGCCTCCGGCAACGAAAGCGCCGTCAGGGCTCGCGCGTTCGTGCGTTCCATCGAGACGACGCGCGGATCCGCCCGGAGCGATTCGGCGAGTTGTCCGCGACCCACGTCCAGAGCGTAGACGCGCGACGCTCCGCGTTGCAACAGCACGTCGCTGAATCCCCCTGTGGATGCCCCGACATCGAGGCAGATCCGCCCGGACGGGTCAATCCCGAACGCGTCGAGCGCGGCGGCCAGCTTGTGGCCGCCGCGACTGACGTACGGCGGCGGCTCGGCAACGGCGATCGTCACGTCCGCCGCTACGAGGTCACCCGGCTTGCGGTCGAGGCGCGCGCCGTCACCCTCCCCGACCCGCACCTTCCCGGCAAGCACGAGCGCCTGGGCCCGCGACCGCGTTTCGACGAGGCCGCGGTCCACGAGGAGCTGATCGAGGCGCGTGCGCGATCTCGATCCGGCGGCGCCGACCCGACCCTTGGTGGTCCTCACCCGCCTATCGTGGCACAGCGGACTTGCCCGGGACTCCTCCTCGCAAAGGGGACCCCGCCCCGGATCAGACGGCGGCAGGTTCCGGCGCGGCACCGGGAGTCACCGGGGGTTTCGCCCCGAGCTCGGCCAGCGCCTCGCGAACCTGTGCAGCCAGACCGTCGACATCGAGGCGCAGCAGGTGGCGCAGATCGGCCGCCGAGCCGTGATCGACGAATCGATCGCCCGGGATTCCGACGATGCGCACGACCAGCTCGCGGAGCTCCGGCTGGGCCAGGCGCATCCCCTCGATGGCCTCCAGCACGCCGCTTCCGAACCCGCCAGAGACGACGCTTTCCTCGAACGTGACGAGCAGTCGTTTGCCGCGGGCC
>JANNUK010000575.1:0-3330 GCA_031395155.1 Chloroflexota bacterium
CCCCGCGATGCCCCGGCGGCCCTCCTCGCGTCCATCGTCCAGTAGAGCGCCGTGGTCCGCGCGTCCGCCGCCGCGACGCTTCAACGCGAGGGCGATCCGCGTGGTCGGGAGCATCGAGCGGGAGGCTTCGAGGTTGACGCCCAGGTAAACCGTCCTCGTCGAGACGGGCAGCGCCGCGGGGAGTGCCGCGACAACGGCGGATTTTCCGGCGCCGTCCGGGCCGACGATCGCGACGGTTCGGATCGGTCGGTTCATGCTGGGGCCTCCGGCGCAGGGCCGGTGCGCGGAACGATCGTTGAAACGCGGGACAAGACGCCTCCCCCGAGACTCTCCGGCAGTGTGTCCGCCGGTCGGGTCCGGTCAGGTGCAGGCGAGTGTACCCAGTCCCACCGGCCACGTCCCCCGCTCGGGCAGGCAGACGGTGCGCTCGAGCAACGGGTTCAGGTCCGCGGAATGCGCTCCTCCAGGGCCGGCACGATCGCATCGCCCAACCGCTCGATGAGGGGCGGGTAGGGGTGATCCAGGCGCCACGCTGGTCGATCGGCGAGGAAGGACCGCAGCAACGAGCGTTCGACGTCGGACGCCCCATCGATCGCGTCGGTGGGACGATCGGGAAAGGCGAACCGGAACTTGGCGGCTGCGGTGATGATGTTGAGCCGCTCATGAAGATTGGACTGGACGATTCGTTCGGTCAGGTCCCCGCTGTCGACCGGCGTCATCGAGATCTCTGAGGCGGCCGTCGACGACGCGAGGATGACAGCGTCGATCTTCGTCTCGGTCCGGGTGCGACCCCCGAAGAGCCGCTCCGGTGCAACCTGGATCGAGGCCTGGCGGCGGACGATGGGCTCGGCTCGATCCAGGACGGACCCGAGCCTGGACGCCCGGAGGCCGGGGACGCGGCGACCGGCCCTCACCGCCCCGGCCAGGCCGGCCGTGAGGCGCAGGCCGGCCTGACTCCGGGACCCGACAACGCGGGCGAGCCACGGCAGCTGCGCCACCTGCCACCCCCAGATGCGCACTGGCTCGCCGAGCCCCGTGGCGCGCCCGTCGGGACGCAGGTAGATCCACTCGTCCCCGACGAACTCCGCGCCGCGGCCCATGAGCGACAGGACGGTCTCCGTCTTCCCGCCCTTGGACCAGCCCACGATGAGGATTCCTCGCCCGTCGTGCTGGACCGCCGACGCATGGACGGCCACGATGCCGTGCGCCAGCGCGGCAAGGTTGATGAGCGGGACGAGCAACGGCACCGCGCGCACCGGTCGCTCGCACACGATCTCGAGCGGCGTGCCGGCGCGATCCAGGGCGAGGCTTACGCGCGCATGGCTGTGCTGCCGGCCGCGGAGGATCAGGTACTCCGAGTCGGTCGCGGCCGCATCGTGCTGGTCGATCCACGTCATCGGTCCCGTATCGGGCAGCCGGTCGACGAATCGGATCGCGATGTCGGGCTCATCCTCCAGGGCGGCCGGAGCCGCCGGCCCGAGCTGGCGGACGACCGTCGCGATATCGGCGGGTGCGGCGTCGATCGCGCGGACCAGCACCACGCCCCCGGGTCGGAAGTCGGCGAGCTGTCGGTCGCTCAAGCGCGACCCGCGGGCTTCGAGACCCCGACAAAGAACCGGGCGAACGGGATTCGGAGCAGTTCCGGAAAGGTGTCAGCCAGCTGGAGCACGTCACGGTTGATCGACAGGAGGGCGGCCGAGGCCACGCCCGCCACGATGAGGCCGACAACGAGGGGTGGGGCCACCACGAGCGCGATCCCGGAGACGAGGACGGCGGCGAGGCCGATGCTCCCGTAGACCCGTGCGCTCAAGCGATCGAAGCCGCGGACGCCGGTCCCGCGTGCGAGGCCGACCTGGTAGAGCGCGTTTTGCACGATCAGCGTCGCGCAGGTGGCGATGGCGCCGCCCAGGGCCCCGTAGCGGGAAACGAGCACGATCAGCGCGACCGCGCTGGCCACGACAGTGAAGGCGTCCACGATCACGGTATAGCGCGCCTGGGCGTAGACCCGGAGTGTCAGTGCGTTGAAGCCCAGTGCCGCGCTCACGTACTGGCCGAGCGCCAGCCAGGCGAGGATCGATCCGGACGCGGCGTACCGCTCGCCGAAGAAGAGCGTGGCAATCGGCTCGGCGAACGCGAACGACACGATGAAGATCGGGAAGGTGACCACGGCGATCAGGTTGGTCATACGCCAGTAGAGCACATCGAGGTCGGCGTGGGCTCCCCGCGCGAACAGTCGCGAGGCGGCCGGGATGAACAGCACCGTGAACACATTGAGGACCAGGAGATTCTGCCGAGCGAGCGGGACCACCGCGCGGTACTCGGCGACGTCGGACGAGGTGGCGACGAACTGGAGCAGGATAATCACGAGGGTCGTTCGGACGGTGAGGACCACGTCGGTGGACAGGAAGGGGATCGTGATGCCGTAGACGTCCCGGATCGGAAGGCGGAACGACCGGCGCACGTCGCGGAGATGGCCGAGCCTGCCCAGCAGGCGGACGAACCAGACGCCGTAGACCGTCACGCCGAGCGCGCCGGCGGCGACGTAGCCGGCGCCGAGGAACTGCACGCTCTGGTTCGAAACGGTCAGGACGACGACGACGGCAAGCTGCAGGCCGGGCGCGAGGATGTACTTGCGCAGGAAGATCGCGCGCGGTCCGGCGAACACCGCGAGCAGGCCGACGAGGACGGTGTCGAACGCCTGGATGGGTCCAAGCAGGATCAGGATCAACAGCAGGTCGCGGGCGACATCGTTCTCGACGAGTTCCGGGCCCATCCCCGTTCCGATCGCGGTGGCGACGAGAACGCCGGCGATCCCCAGACCGGCGACGGTCATCACCCCGAGCGCGATCGAGCCGACGAGGCCACCCTGATCGCGCTTCTCCTCGTAGATGGTCGCGAATCGAGGCAGCGTCTTGTCGAGGCCGAAGACCGAGATCGTCGCAAGGAGCGAAACGATCGACAGCGCGAACGCGAACGCGCCGAAATCGCCCTTGGAGAGAGATCGCACGATGAGGACCTGGGTCATCAGGTCCAGGCCGATGGCGATGAGGCGACCGACCAGCAAGAGGCTGGATCCGCGGATCTGGCGATCCGCGTCCGTCCGTTGGACTCCCTCGGAGCCGTCGGGTAGCGAGTCCGGCTCCATCACCACGCGGGTGGCCGCGGTCGTCGTGCGAGCGACACGTCGGGCCGCGCGGACCTCGCGAATAGGGGGTTCTTCACAGTGGCCGAGATGATGCGTCATCGCCCCGACCTCCGTCGAACCCAGCCCGCCGGGGACCCGTCACTCGGGGTAGGCTGACGCACGTGACGATCCCGGCCGAACTCGAG
>JANNUK010000597.1:0-2757 GCA_031395155.1 Chloroflexota bacterium
CGCCGCGCCGATTCATCGGGATCGACCGGGAGCAGGGTCATCGTCGATGTCGCGATCGGTGTCTCGGGACTGGCGCCCCTCGAGGACCTGCGGGGCACGCCCGACCGGGACGGCCGGACGATGCGCTCCACGGTCCGGGCCGTCGCGGACGAGCTGGCATCGGCGGCCGAACTGACCCTGGGCAAGTCCGCCGGTCGACCCGTTGCCCTGGTCCGGGGCAGCGGCGTTCGTCGCGGCGAGGGCTCGATCCGTGACGCACTGATCCCCGCCGCGGCAGACCTGTTCCGCTGAAGGTGCGGTTCGGGCGGCTCCGCGGCCCCGTGGGATACGCTCACCCACCCCGCATCCGCAGGAGCCTCACGTGAAGGTCGGCCTCCAGATCTCGTCGTTCACCTGGCCCGGCGGCTCCGAGGCCATCGGGCCGACCCTGGCGCGCGTCGTCCGAACCGCGGACGATGTCGGGTTCGACTCGATCTGGGTGATGGATCACTTCTTCCAGATTCGTGGACTGGGCGTCCCCGAAGATCCGATGCTCGTAGGGATGACGGCCCTCGGGTTCATGGCGGCGCACTCCGAGCGTGCCCGGCTCGGCCTCCTCGTCGGTGGCGTCCACTACCGCCAGCCCGCTCTGTGGGTGAAGGCCACGACCACCCTCGACATCCTGTCCGGTGGCCGTGCGTGGCTGGGCATCGGCGCAGCCTGGAACCAGGAGGAATCCAACGCGCTTGGGTTCCCGTTTCCACCCATGGCCGACCGCTTCGAGATGCTCGAGGAGACGCTCCAGATCGCCCACGGCATGTTCAGCGGCGAGCGTGGAACGGAGGCACCCTTCGAGGGGCGGCACTATCGGGCGACGCGGTTGCTGAACGGCCCGCAGTCGATCTCCCGGCCGCGCCCCCCGATCATGATCGGCGGTGGTGGTGAGCGAAAGACGCTGCGACTGGTGGCCCAGTACGGCGACGCCTGCAACGTGTTCGGCGGGCCTGAGACGATCCACCACAAGTTCGAGGTCCTGCGCGAGCATTGCGCCGCGATCGGTCGCGACCCGGATGAGATCGAGCGGACCACGCTGGTGAGCGTTCGCGTCTCGGCCGACGGTCGGCCCGGAACATCGAGCCCGGCCGAAGTCGTGGATCGGCTCGGTGAGCTGTCGGATGCCGGGGCCCAGCACGTGATCATGGCCGTTCGCGACGTCTGGGAGCCGGGTCAGCTCGAGTTGCTCGGCAGCGACGTCCTGCCGGCCCTACGCCCCCTGTGAGCATCCGGACCGTGATCTACGATACTCCCCTGGAGTATCAGAGTCATGATAGGATCGGGGTTGCGCGAAGCGGATCGACGCCGACACGCGACAGAAAGTCAGGACCATGACCGACACCGAGAAGACCACCCGCCCGACCGCCCCCGGCTCCGCCGACGGGGCGACCGGTGCGTCCGCCGACGCCGACCCGTTCGCCGGTTTCGCCATCGATTTCTCGGGCGACGAGGGCGGCGCAGGCCTGGCCGTGGCGTCCAACCCGGCGTCCGGCGTTCCGGCGTCGGTGTCGACAGAACCAGGCGGACGGACCGAGGCGAAGGTCCTGATCATTGGATCCGGTCCCGCCGGCTTGACGGCCGCAATCTACGCCGCCCGCGCCGACCTCGCCCCGATCGTGCTCGCCGGCTCCGCTGCCGGCGGCCAGCTCATGATCACGAGCGACGTCGAGAACTATCCGGGCTTTCCCGAGGGCATCCAGGGTCCGGAGCTGATGGCCAAGTTTCGCGAGCAGGCCGAACGGTTCGGCACGCACATCGTCGACGTCGACGTCGATCGGGTCGACTTCTCCGAGCGGCCGTTTCGGGCCTGGGCACGTGGCACCGAGTACCGTGGCGACGCGGTGATCGTGGCCAGCGGCGCATCCGCCCTCTGGCTTGGCCTGGACTCGGAGACCCGGTTACGGGGTCGAGGCGTGTCCGCCTGCGCGACCTGCGACGGGTTCTTCTTCCGCGGCGAGGAGGTCGCGGTCGTGGGCGGTGGCGACACGGCGCTCGAGGAGGCCACCTTCCTGACCCGGTTCGCGACGAAGGTCCACCTCCTTCACCGGCGGGACTCGTTCCGCGGGTCGAAGATCATGATCGACCGGGCGAAGGCCAACGACAAGATCGAGATCAGGACCAACGTCGAGGTCGACGAGGTCCTCGGCACCGCCAAGGTCGAGGGGCTGCGCCTCAAGAACACGAAGACCGGCGAAACGTCCGAGGTTCCGATGGGCGGACTGTTCATCGCGATCGGCTACAAGCCCAATACGGACGTCTTCCGGGGTGAACTCGACGTCGACGAGAAGGGCTACCTCGTCGTCGAGGGCGAGACACGCTCGAAGATCGACGGGGTGTTCATCGCCGGCGACGTCCACGACCACCGATATCGGCAGGCGGTCACCGCCGCGGGAGACGGCTGCAAGGCAGCGATCGACGCGGAGCGCTGGCTGGAGGCCATGCACGCGCACGAGGCAGGGATCGGCTTGGCCGGAATCACGAAGGCCACGACCGCCTGAGCCCCCGGCCCCAGGGCACCAGCGGCGACAAGAGGTGCCAATGGGCACCAGCGAAGGGCACGGCAAGGCGCCCTGCAAGGTTTGTAACGGTACTATCGTCCCCCCACGGCGGAGTACGGTTAGTTGGCAGGAACGACACGCCACCCATGAAGATCTCCGGCGAGGCCTCCGCGGCGCCGCGACGAACCTCTACGGGCCAAGCATTGACCGAGTTCGCCCTGGTGAT
>JANNUK010000603.1:0-3473 GCA_031395155.1 Chloroflexota bacterium
CGAGTTCCTTCTCGAGGAGGTAGGCGACGACGGCGGCGTTGGCCTCGTAGCCCACCCACGGGTTGATCGCGATGTTGACGGTCCCCTTGCTCTCGCTGCCGGCGGGTGTGCAGGCGGCAAGGATCAGCCCAAGGGCGGTCACGCCGGCGGCGAGGCGGCCCAGTCGTCCGATGTTCATGGTCGCTGTCATTCCTCCACTGTGGTCCGTCCCGCTCGGGCGGCGTTGGCAGGCCTCATATTGGACCTTTCGACCGATCGGCGAAACCCCGCGTCGTTCAGGCGCCCCGACGGGCCACGGCCGGCTGGGCCTCATCGGCGGACTGACGGGTCCCGGCGCCCTGGGTGATCCGATCGAGCATGATCCCTAGGAGAACGATCCCGATCCCGGCGGCGAGGCCCTCTCCGAAGAAGTCGCGCCGCGCGAAGCCGGCGACGACATCGTAGCCGAGCGCCTGCGCTCCGACGAGACCGCCGACGACGACCATGGCCAGCACGAGGATGATCCCCTGGTTCGCGGCGACGAGCAGCGCCGGGCGCGCCATCGGCAGCTGGACCTTCCAGAGCAGCTGCCGCGGGGTGGATCCGGCGGCGGTCGCAGCCTCCATGACTGTGGCCGGAACCGTCCTGATCCCGATCTCGACGAGCCGGATGACGGGCGGGATCGCGTAGATGACTGCGGCCACGATCCCGCTGAATCGGGTCGCTCCGAAGAGGGCGACGGCAGGGACAAGGTAGACGAAGGCCGGCATCGTCTGGGCGCCATCGAGGATGGGTCGAAGGAACGCCGCGAACCGGTCGCTTCGGGCGGACAGCACACCAAACGCTCCGCCGATCGCCAACGTCAATGCGGTCGCCACGAGGACCATCGTGAGCGTCTCCATGCTGTGCTCCCAGAGCTCGATCCCGATGATCGCCAGAAGGCAGACGACGGCGATGACGGCCGGACGAAGCCCGCTCACCAGGAACGCGACCCCACCGATCGCGGAGACAACGAGCCACCACGGCGCACTCGTCAGGACCGACTGAAGCGGGTTCAGGAGCCCGTAGGAGACCGCATTCTTGGTCGCCTCGGTGAGAAAGTAGAAGTTGAAGGTCACCCAGGCGGTCACGTCGTTGACCGGTCCACGGAAGGTGAATCGGAGCGCGTCCGGAAAGTCACCTCCGCCGAGGGCGAACGTCCCGACGGTCACTGCGACGACAGAGGCGACGACGCCGGCGATCGCCAGGCGGCGGGTGTGGCCATCTGGTGTCGGTTTCGCCGCCCGGTGCGCGGGGTCCACGCGCTCGCTGGCGCGAGATGTCAGGCGATCCAGAACGATCGCCATGATGACGATCGCCAGGCCGGCATCGAACGCCTGCCCGACGTCGTTCTTCTGGAAGGCCCGGATGATGTCCTTGCCGAGACCGGGCGCGTCCACCAGGGCCGTGATGACCACCATCGAGAGGGCCATCATGATCGTCTGGTTGATGCCCAGGACGATCGTCCGTCGGGCCATCGGGAGCTGCACCTTGGTGAGGAGTTGGCCGGCCGTCGAGCCCATCGAGGTCGCGGCCTCCACCGTGGCCGGTGCCACGCTCCGGATCCCCAGTGCGGTGATCCGGATCGCGGGCGGGACCGAATAGATCATGGTGACGATGGCGGCGGTCGCCGGTCCGATGAGGAAGAACAGCGCGAACGGAGCGAGATACGCGAACGTTGGCATGATCTGCATCGTGTCGAGGATCGGCTGGATCGCCTGAAGGAAGCGGTCGTTCCTGCCCGCAACGATCCCCAGGGGGATGCCGATCGCCAGCGACAGCAGGACCGCCGTGAAGGTCAGAGCGAGCGTATCGACGCTCGAGTCCCACAGCCCGAGGATCCCGAAGGCCAGGACGCCGAGCCCGGTGAGGGCCGCCAGGCGCACCCCGCCGATCACGAGGCCCAGCGCCGCCGCGATCGTGATCAGGCCGGGCCAGGTGAGGCCCTGGAGCAACGCGAGGAACACGTTGAAGACCGCCGTGATCAGCGTCCGGACCCCGGTCACGAAGATCACGAGGAGGATGTTCGAATTCCGATTGGCGTCGACCCACTCCCGGATCTCGTTGAGCGTCTCGAACGTCGCCGCGTCGTTATCGTGCGGCAGCGTGTCCTGACCCGCGAATACGACCCACAGGATCGCGGTCACCACCGCGAGCAGGAGGAACCAGGCAGAACGCGGGAGCGACGGAAGCAGGCGTCCGGCAGCCGCGGTCGCGGCGCTCACGATGCCCACGTGTCCATCGGCCCGGCGCTCATGACGCGTCGCTTGTCCCGGCGACGGCCGTCAGGATCTGGACGCGGTCGATTACCCCGGCCAGCCGACCGCCGTCGATGACGCGGATCGGTTTGTCGGTGGCGATGGCAGTCGCGACGGCGTCGCGGATGATCGTCGTCGCGGGGAGCTCCGGCCCGTCGAGAGCATCGTCCTCACGGACGTCGCGGAGGATCCAGCGCAGGGTCAGGACGTGCGAGCGTGGTACGTCGCGCACGAAGTCGGCGACGTAGTCGTCGGCCGGGGCGCCCACGAGTTCCTCCGGCCGTCCCCGCTGGACGATCGCGCCGTCGCGCATGATCACGATGTGGTCGCCGAGCTTGAGTGCCTCGGCCAGGTCGTGGGTGATGAAGATCATGGTCTTGCCCACCTCGTGGTGGAGCCGGATGACCTCGTTCTGCATGTCGCGACGGATGAGCGGGTCCAGCGCGCTGAACGGTTCGTCGAAGAGCATCACCTCGGGGTCAACGGCGAGCGCGCGGGCCAGGCCCACCCGCTGCTGCATCCCGCCCGAGAGCTGGTCGGGGTAGCTGTTGTCGTGGCCCTCCAGGCCCACGAGCGAGATCATTTCGCGCGCGCGCGCGTGGCGGTCCTCCCGGCTGTCGCCGCGAACCTCCAGCCCGTAGGCCACGTTGTCGATCACGCGCCGATGGGGAAGCAGCCCGAAGTGCTGGAAGACCATGGCAAACCGATGGCGGCGCAGTTCGCGCAGCCGCCTGGCTGAAGCTCTCCCGATGTCCTCGCCGTCGAGCAGGACCTCGCCGGCAGTGGGCTCGATGAGGCGAGTGAGGCAGCGGACGAGCGTCGACTTGCCGCTGCCCGAGAGTCCCATCACGACGAAGACCTCGCCCGGCGAGACATCGAAGGACACGTCGCGGACCCCGACCGTGGATCGCGTCTTGGCCAGCAGCTCCGGACGGGTCAGGTCCGCATCCGGCGTGCCGATGATCTTGTGCTCGGCGGGGCCGAAGATCTTCCACAGGCCGCGAACGGCGATCGTGGGGGTGGACGAGCCACCCTTCGTCGGGCTCGTGCCGGCTCCGCCGCTCGTGCCGGCTCCGCCGCTCGTGCCGGCTCCGCCGCTCGTGCCGGCTCCGCCGCTCGTGCCGGCTCCGCCGCTCGTGCCGGCTCCGCCGCTCGTGCCGGCTCCGCCGCTGACCATCCCGTGGCGCCCTCCACCTC
>JANNUK010000256.1:0-2555 GCA_031395155.1 Chloroflexota bacterium
GTGTTCATGGCCCGCGGTCGTCCGTGAAGTAGGCCGCGGTCGAGCGGCGAGCCCTTATCGTCCGCCCGCCCAGCGCCCGCAGAGCGCCCGATACGGCTCGCAGGCCGAACGAGCTGCGGCACGGGCAGTCCATCGAGCGCGGAACAAGAGACTCGCTCACCCGGACTACCCGCCACTGTCGCCGGAAGACCGCGAGCTCCTCATCGGCGGTAACGAGGACGCCCTCAAAATCGCCGTCAGCGGCGGCTTGCCGACTCTGGGCAAGCGCCGGTAGGGCGGTCCGCCGCGCAGTCCAACGGCGGCAGGGAGACCAACTACCCGAACTGCGCGCGTTGACGACGGACCGCTCTGCGTGGCCACCTCGTGCATGGCGCTGGGCCGTCAGACAAGTCTGGATGGCCCGGAGCGATCCGCCGTGACGCTGGCCGCCGTCGCGGTCGTCGCGGCGCTCCGGCCCGACAAGGGAGGTCCCGCGGCCGCGCGGGCAGTGATCGTGGCCGGCATCCTGCTCGTGGCTAGATTGCTAACGCGCCCGAGACGCCGCCGAGACGCACGGCCGCTACCGTCTCGATGATCGCGCCAGACGAGATGCGGAACGATCACGAGGGGCCTCGCTGGGCCTCATGGGAAGGGGCCTGACCGCCAGTGGCGGGATAACTGCTACGCGACCGAATTCGTGGTGCTCCTCGGTCCGTTCCGGTCACGCGCACGTAGGGAGACAGCCATGAGAGGCGCGTCGAGACATCTTGCCGTTGTGGCCGCTGCGTTCCTCGCATCTGGGGCGCTCTGGCCGTCCGCGGCGTTGGCGAGCCATACCGTCCCGGTGACGATCACGATCACCACGATTACGGAGTACGACCCGATCGATGGCGGCGTGTTCCTGTCGCTCGCCGACTTCTACGCCAAAGTCACGATCGACGGGACCACCCAGGACAACGCGGACGATCACGTCGACAACGATTTCGAGCTTGGGGTCGGCTTCATCTTCCCGTTTGCCCAGACGCTGTTCTACACGTTCACCCAGGGGGTCCCGGGTGAGCAGGGGACGGCCGCGCTGAGCTTCGAGATCTGGGATCACGATGGATTCCTCAACGACGACGATCAGACGGACCCCGCGCCAGGGGACGACAAGAGCGTCGATCTGGTGGTTGACCTCGCGACCGGGCAGTGGACCGGCGATCAGGACTGGCCGGTGAACTGCTCGACTGGAACAGGCGAGGACCGGGTCACGGCTTGCTGGGAGGTCAGCGTTCTATCTGCCAGCGGCGACGCGGACGGTGACGGACTGCTCGACGGCTGGGAAACGAATGGCCTCAACACCGACGCCGATAACACGATCGACGTCGATCTACCCGCCCTCGGCGCGGACCCGTTGCACAAGGACTTGTTCCTCGAGCTCGACTGGATGACGGGCAACGCACCGAGCCGCGCCGCGATTCAGGCGATGAAGGCTGCCTTCAGCAACGCGCCGATCAACGCCGGGACCAACGCGAGCAGCTTGTCCGGCGGAGCCGACGCGTCGAATAACCCCGATGGCCAGCCGGGGATCAACCTGTGGGTCGATACGGGGAACCTAGTCGACCAGAATGCGCAGGAAGGTGCGAACCCCGCCAGCTGCCAGGACGGAATTGACAATGGCGGCGGCGACGAGGATGGGGACGGCGTCAACGATGTCGATCTTGCTGACCCCGACTGCCGGTACGTGGGCACTAGCGTCGAGGATCCGGTGCCCGACTGCGCGGACGGCGCCGATAACGACGGTAACGGCCTTGTCGACGCGAACGACCCGGACTGTCTGGTTGGAGACAATTTCGGCGGCGGCAACCAGATCGCGGCCTCGGCCATTCCTGACCTCGACAACTCTTTTTACACGGCGAAGCGCGCGAACTCCGATGCAGATCGGCACTGGGTCTTCCGATATGGAATCAGCGCCGCGCCAGGTTTCGAGGACGGGTCAACCGCAGGGAACTCCTGTCTGGACGGAGTTGACAATGGCGGGGGCGACGAGGATGGGGACGGCGTGGTGGACATCGATGGAAACGACCCAGATTGCTACCCTTGGGGGGGCGGCTGGGGCGAGATCGGCGGCAATGACTTCGTGGAGTACAACCACGACGGCGGCACGATCCTGCACGAGTTCGGCCACACGCTCAACCTACGTCATGGTGGCTTCGAAAACGACAACTGCAAGCCGAATTACGTCAGCGCCATGAATTACGACAACCAGTTCGGAATCCGCCAGAACGGCGGCGGCCGGATTCTCGACTACTCGCCGCCCCGCTTTCCCGGCGGTCGCGGAACGGCGCCGCTCGGGAATCTGGCTGAGAACAATCTCAACGAAGCGACGACCCTGGACGCCACCGACGGAGCCAACCAATTTGCCTTCGTCGACGGTGGCAGCAAGGTCCGCAATCCCCTCAACCAGGCGGTCGACTGGAACGGGGACGGCGATACGACGGACGCCGGGGTACGGAAGAACATCGATGTCGCCGACAACAACGGTACGGCGACGACGGCTGACGACTTCCCGCAGGCCTGCGTCACGAACACCGCGA
>JANNUK010000625.1:0-2741 GCA_031395155.1 Chloroflexota bacterium
GGCAAGATCATGGAGATCGGCCCCGCCGAGCGGGTCATCCGCGACCCCCACAACCCGTACACGAAGGCGCTGGTCAGCGTGTCCCCCACACCGGATCCGCCGACACCGGGCGAGCGTGCCACGCGGATGATCCTGGTCGGCGAAACCCCCGACGCGGCGCATATCCCGTCCGGCTGTCGGTTTCACCCACGCTGTCCGTTGGCCTTCGACCGATGCAAGGTCGAGGAGCCGCCCCTGTTCGATGTTGGAGGCGGTCAGGAAGCGGCGTGCTGGCTGGTTGAGGGCGGTCGCAGCCTTCCGGTCAAGGACGCTCCCGCGACGGCACCCGTGCCCGTGCCCGCGAGTGAACCGCCGCCGGCGCCCCTCGGCACCGGCGGCTGAGCCCAGACCGCCGTCGGACGGTCAGGTCAGCTCGCGATTTCCTCGGCCGCATCGGCCATGTCCTCCATCGTATCGTCCTCGCTTGCAACCTCGTCCGTCGGCGACTCGCCGTCGAGTGCGCGGTAGACGATCCAACCGATGATCGCGCCGAGGAACGGCGCCGTCAGGTAGATCCAGATCGAGCTCAGATCGGCGCCGACCAGCGCCGGCGCGAGGGAGCGGGCCGGGTTGACCGAGGCTCCGCTGAACGGAATGCCGGCGAAGTGGATCACGACGAGGGTGAGCGGGATGATGAAGCCGGCCTGACCGCCGTTGCGCTTGGTGGTGGTGAGGATCACCGCGAGGAACACCGCTGTGAGCAGGACCTCGGCGACGAAGGCGAGGATGTCCGTGCCCCCCGGGGCCGTGCGCGTCGCGCCGACGGCCTCCTGGTTGACCGCGCCGAGAATGAGCCCGGACGCGGCAACCGCACCGACCACCTGGGCAACGACGTAGCCGACCGCCTCACCGAGTTCGATCCGCCGGTCGAGGAAGGCACCGAGGGTGACGGCCGGGTTGAAGTGCCCACCCGACGCATGGCCGGCGACGGCGATTGCGGCAAGCAGGCCGAGGCCGAATCCGAATGGGGCAATGAGCAGCACCGGGAGCTGCGAAATCGTCGCCGCCAGGATCGACATGGATCCGACCCCGACCAGAATGAAGGTACCGACGGCCTCGGCGAGCAGCTTCCTCGTGTCCATCCTGTCTCCCTCGTTGAACGTTGCGATGTAACCGGAGCGTGACGCACCAATGGGCACGCCCAGTATCGCCGGTCGCGGTCCAGCGCGGAAGCACCACCCGGGTGCCGAACGAACGGCGGTCAGGCGGCGATGGGCAACGACTCGATCGGGTCCGACGTGATCGGCTCGGACACGGCACACTGCGGGCACATGAACCATCCCTCATCGCCGTCCGTCAGCGTGGCGACGGCTTCACGGCACCAGGGGCATTCGATCGTGATCATCTGTGAGCTCCAGTGGCATCGACCGGATCGGTCGTGGCACGAGCATCGATCGTTGCCGTGACAGCTCTGGTGTCACAACGACGGCTCCCCGCATGAGCGCGGCGACTCCCGTGATTGTCACGAGCGGGCTGCGCAAAACCTATGGGCGAACGGCGGCCCTGCGCGACCTCACGATGGACGTCGGCCACGGCGAGGCGTTCGGGTTTCTCGGGCCGAACGGGGCCGGCAAGACCACGGCGGTGAAGCTCCTGCTCGGGCTGGCCCGCCCGAGCGGCGGCGGTGGCACCGTGCTCGGACGTCCGCTCGGCGATCGCGAGGCCCGCCGGCGGATCGGCTACCTGCCCGAGCTGTTTCGGTACCAGCCCTGGCTGCGCGCCCGCGAGGTCCTCACGCTGCACGCGGACCTGAGCGGGATGGCCGGCGGCGCCGCCCGCGCCAGGGCCATCGATGACACGCTCGGGCTGGTCGGACTGGCCGATCGCGGCGGCGACCTCGTCGCCGGCTATTCGAAGGGCATGCAGCAGCGGCTCGGCCTCGGCGTGGCGCTCCTCGGCGATCCGTCGATCGTGTTTCTCGACGAGCCCACGTCGGCCCTCGACCCGCTCGGCCGGATCGACGTCCGCGAGATCATCCGGACGGTTCGCGCCCGGGGAACCGCGGTCTTCCTGAACTCGCACCTCCTGTCCGAGGTGGAGCAGATCTGCGACCGCGTGGCGATCATCGATCACGGCCGGGTCCTCGCCGTCGGCGGCCTCGATGAGCTCCTCGGTGAGCCCGAGGTCCGCGTCCGCGTGACGAACCTCGACGAGCAGGGTCGGGCCGCGTTGGCACGCTTCGGCGCGGCGACCCACGTCGGCGACTGGCTGACGATCCGCCCGATCGACGCCGACCGCGTGCCGGACCTTGTGGCCGCGATCGTCGGGGCAGGCGGCCGGGTCCACGCGGTCGAGGTCGGCCGAATCTCGCTCGAGGACCGGTTCCGCGGTCTCGTGGGCGCTGCCACGGCAAAGGGCGGCGGGGCGGTTCCGCCTGAGACGGGGGCGCATGTCCCGGCGACGAGCGAACAGCCCAGTGCGGCCACGGTGCACTGGCGATGATCGTCCTGGCCCGCCTGACCGTGCGTGAAGCGCTTCGGCGGCGCCTGCTGTGGGTGCTCATCGGGCTGTCGCTGGTGAGCGTCGCACTCGTCGGCTGGGGCGTCTCTGCCCTCGTGGCCCTTGCCCGCGAGTCGGGGACCGAGGAGGTGGCGATCCAGCTCGGCGTGTCGCAGGTCCTCATCCTCATCGCGTTCATGTTCAGCTTCGTGCTGGCGATGACGGCGGCGTTTCTCGGCTCGCCGGCGATCGCGGCCGACCTG
>JANNUK010000076.1:0-4740 GCA_031395155.1 Chloroflexota bacterium
GTGGTCGCGGCCAACCTGCTCGCCGACGTGGCCTACGCGGTCATCGATCCGCGGATCAAGTTCTGAGGGCCGCGATCCCATGACCGATCCACAGAAGCCGCAGGGTGCGGTTGCGTCCGATCTCGTCCGGCGGGCTGAAGAGGCCGGTCAGGACTACGAGGTCGGCCTCGAATCGCTCAGCCAGATGCAGCTGGCCTGGCGCAAGTTCAAGGGCCACCGCCTCGCCCTGCTCGGCCTGACCATCCTCGGCATCCTCATCGGGGTGGCCGTCCTTGGACCGTTGCTCCTGCCGTACAACTTCGCGACGATCCCGCTCCCTGACAAGATCGTCTATGAGGGGCGGCCGCCCTCGATCGAGCACATCTTCGGCGAGACGGGCGGGCTCCAGCGCGATGTCTTCCGGCTCGTGGTGAACGGCGCACGCACCTCGCTGTTCATCGGCTTCTCGAGCATGTTCATCGGCGTGGTCATCGGGACCATCGTCGGCTCGATCGCCGGATTTGTCGGCGGATTTGTCGACAACCTCCTGATGCGGATCGTCGACGTCATGCTCAGCCTGCCGGTGCTCTTCGTGATCCTGGTCGCCAGCCGGTTCTTCGGCAACGGCAACGTCCTGCTGATCGTGGTCATCTTCGGTCTCTTCAGCTGGATGGGGATCTCGCGCCTCGTGCGCAGCCAGTTCCTGTCCATCCGGGAACGGGAGTTCGTCGAGGCCGCGCGCGCCGTCGGTGTGACCGATCGGCGGATCATCTTCCGGCACATCCTGCCGAACGCGTTCTCGCCGATCGTCGTGTCGAGCTCATTGATCGTGGCCGGCAACATCATCGGGGAGGCGTTCGTGAGCTTCCTCGGGTTCGGGGTCAACCCGACGACACCGACCTGGGGCAACATCCTCAGCAATGCCCTCACGTTCATTCCCCTCGGAAATTGGTGGTGGCCGCTCTTCCCCGGGATGGCGATCATCCTGACCGTCCTCGCGGTGAACTTCATCGGCGACGGCCTGCGGGACGCCTTCGACCCGAGGTCGCGGGTATGACCGAAACGATCAGCGCGGCGCCGCCGCTCGGGGCGGCACCGCACCGCGACACCCTCCTGGAGGTGCGCGACCTGCGGACCTACTTCCGGGTCCTCGACGGAATCGTGCCCGCGGTCGACGGCGTCTCATTCTCGGTCGGGCGCGGCAAGACGATCGGGATCGTGGGCGAGTCCGGCTCCGGCAAGAGCGTGACCGCCCTCACGATCATGCGCCTGCTTGACATCCCGCCCGCCGAGATCGGGGCCGAATCGGAGGTCTGGTTCGACGGTCGCGAGATCCTGCGGATTCCGCTCAACGTCATGCGCAAGGTCCGCGGCAAGGACATGGCCATGATCTTCCAGGAACCGCTGACGAGCCTCAACCCGGTCCTTACGATCGGCGAGCAGATCGCGGAGCAGGTCAGGCTGCACCTGAAGACAAGCGGCCGGGAGGCGACCGACCGATCGATCGAGGCCCTGCGGCTGGTCGGCATCCCGAGCCCGGAATCGCGGATCAAGCAGTACCCGCACGAGATGTCGGGTGGCATGCGCCAGCGGGTGATGATCGCCATGGCGCTGTCCTGCGAGCCGAAGCTGATCATCGCCGACGAGCCCACCACGGCGCTGGACGTGACGATCCAGGCCCAGATCCTGGAGTTGCTCAAGACGATTCAGCAGCGAACTGGGTCGGCGCTCATGCTGATCACCCACGATCTGGGCGTCGTCGCCGAGATGGTCGACCACGTGGTCGTCATGTACGCCGGCCAGGTCGTCGAACAGGGGACGGTCGAGGAGGTGCTGCTCGACCCGCGGGCGCCATACACGATGGGTCTCCTCGAGTCGATTCCCAGTGTCGAGAAGCGAGGCGGTCGGCTGTCGGTCATCAAGGGCGTCGTGCCCTCGCCGTTCAACCTGCCACCGGCGTGTCGATTCGAGCCCCGCTGTCCCTACGCCTGGGAACTGTGCCACGACGAGGCTCCGGCCCTGGCCCGGGTGGGAAGCATGGAACGGTTGGCCCGGTGCCATCTCCACGGCAGCGCCGGCGACAGCCGCCGGGCGGCTGCGCTGCAGCATCACGTCGACGCCATGCGCGTCGGCGGCACGATCAGGGATGAGCCGACATGAGTCCAGTTGCAGGGTCCGCGCCCCGATGACCGACATGACCACATCCACGTCGCCGCCGGTGACCGGTGAGCCGCTTGTGCAGGTCAGGGGCCTCAAGAAGCACTTCCCGATCCACGGCGGCCTGCTCAGGCGGCAGGTGGCCACGGTCTATGCCGTGGACGGCGTCGATTTCGACGTCCAGCCCGGAGAGATCTTCAGCCTCGTCGGTGAGTCCGGTTGCGGCAAGACAACCCTGGGCCGGTCGCTCCTGCGACTGCTGGAGCCGACCGCCGGGACGGTCACGTTCCGCGGGCGCGATGTCACGGGACTCCCGGCGGGCGAGCTGCGCGCACTTCGGCGAAAAATGCAGATCATCTTCCAGGACCCGTTCGGATCGCTCAACCCACGGATGCCGATCAGCGACATCATCGGTGAGGGTCTGCTCGCCCAGGGCCTGACCGACCGGAAGACCCGCGATTCCAAGGTCGAAGATGCCCTCGAGACCGTCGGTCTCCGGCGTGAGTACACGCGGCGCTATCCCCACGAGTTCTCGGGCGGCCAGCGCCAGCGGATCGGGATCGCCCGCGCGCTGGCCCTCGAGCCCGAATTCGTGGTCTGCGACGAGCCCGTCAGCGCCCTGGACGTGTCGATCCAGAGCCAGGTCCTCAACCTGCTCCTCGACCTTCGCCGGGACTTTAATCTGACGTACCTGTTCATCAGCCATAACCTGAGCGTCGTCCAGTACTTCAGCGACCGGGTTGGAGTCATGTACCTCGGTAGGATTGTGGAGATGGGGACGGTCGCGCAGCTGTACCGGAACGCGCGTCACCCCTACACGATCGCCCTCCTCTCAGCGATCCCCCAGCCCGACCCCCGGCGGCGCAAGAAGCGCCTCGTGCTCGTTGGCGACGTCCCGTCGCCCGTGGCTCCACCGCCGGGCTGCCGGTTCAACACCCGCTGCTGGCTTCGCGAGAAGCTGGGCAATCCCGAGCGCTGCGTGACCGAAGAGCCGGAACTGCGCGTCCTCGAGTCCGGCCACCAGGTGGCCTGCCACTTCGCCGAGGACGTCACCTCAGCCGCGGTCGTTGCGGTCGCTGCCAGCCAGCCGCCGATAGCGCCGGCCGCTTCCGAACCGGCGTGACGGCGTCTCGCACCGCGCGGCGTGCGAGACCGTCGAGCGTCCCGCTGGTCCTTGCCGTGGCCCTCGCCGTGCTCGTGGCCGCCTGTGGATCAAGCACAACGCCGGGTCCCGATGGAAGCAGCGCACCGGATGGAAGCGCCGGGCCGAAGCCGTCACGCTGGCCGGGGACGGCCGTCCTCGCGATCATCAAGCTCGGCGGTACCGACGGCGAGATCGCCAAGGCCGGGCGCGACTTCATCACGGCCGCCGACGCCGGCGACGTCGCCGCCATGTGGGGTGCCGCGGACGGCCTCATTCCGGTCCTCAGCGACCTGGCGCTGAGCGTCGATCACCTCGCCGCGTGGGACGAGACCGCGGTCCTTGCCGGACACCTCCGGGTGGCGTTTCCACTGATGCTCCAAGGGGCGACCCAGCTGCGCGATTCGATCACGGCCGGCGACGCGACGGGCGTGGAAGACGGCAGCCGCAAGCTCGCCCAGGGGCTGACCGCGTACGCACCGGCACGAGCGATCCTCGCCGAGCTCGTGCCCAAGGCGCTGCTGCAGCAGCGGAACCTGAACCTCTAGATCGCGCGCCGACGGGCGGCGTGCGTCAGGTCGGGCGGCCGATCCTGGCCAGGTTGGCCTCACCCGCCGCGCCGCGAAAGTGACATGCGCACTGGTGATGGGTATCGCCCAGCTGGATCAGGGGCGGCTCGTCGGTGGCGCAGATGCTCGGCTCGCCGAGCGAGTCACGTAGCTGGCAACGGGGGTGGAAGTGGCAGCCGGAGGGCGGATTGACGGGCGACGGAACATCGCCGGTCAGGATGATTCGGTGCCGCTTGAGTTCGGGATTTGGGACCGGAATTGCCGACAGGAGGGCCTGCGTATAGGGGTGCTCCGGATCCCGGAACAGCTGGCGCTGCTCGGCGACCTCGACGATCTTGCCCAGGTACATGACGGCAACGCGGTCCGAGATGTGCTCGACCACGCCCATGTTGTGGGCGATGAACAGGTAGGTCAGCCCGAGCTCGCGCTGCAGGGACTTGAGCAGGTTGAGCACCTGCGCCTGGATGGAGACGTCCAGCGCTGAAACCGGCTCGTCGCACACGACGAGGTCCGGCTCGAGCACGAGGGCCCGAGCGATCCCGATCCGCTGGCGCTGGCCACCCGAGAACTCGTGGGGATAGCGGCGCGCGTGGTAGCTCGCCAGCCCCACCAGGTCCATCATCTTCTGGACCTTCTGTCGGCGCTCCCCCGAGGTGCCCAGGCCATGGATCCGCAGACCGTCGCCGATGCTGTCGGCAATCGGCGTTCGCGGATCCAGGCTGGCGTACGGATCCTGAAAGATGATCTGCATCCGGCGCCGGTACGGTTTGAGGGCCGAGCCCTTGAGCTCGGTGATGTTGTCGCCGTCCATGCGGACCGTCCCCGAGGTCGGGTCCAGGAGGCGAAGCAGTAACCGACCGACCGTGGTCTTGCCGCAGCCCGACTCGCCCACCA
>JANNUK010000080.1:0-4679 GCA_031395155.1 Chloroflexota bacterium
CGGTGGGCGAGGACGAAGACCTTGAGCGGGGTCTCGGCCGTGGCCGTGGCCGTCCGCGGCCCGTTGTCGATGAGTGCGATCTCGCCGAGGAAGTCGCCCGGGCCCATGGACCTGAGCCCCGCCCCGCCGCGCTCGATCCTCACGGTTCCTTCGACGACGATGAAGAACTCATCACCAGAGGCACCCTCTCGCATCAGGACCTTGTCGCGGGGCAAATCCACTTCTTCGGCCAGGCGGCCCACCTGCTCGATGTCACGTGCGCTGAGACCGGCGAAAAGCGGCACGCGCTTCAGGAGCTCCAGCTTGTGGTCCGTGCGGATTCCCATCACACCCTCCGTCGCCTGAGACGCCGTACGGCGCGAGGGACAGCATAGCGGGCAACCGGTGGATGATCCTGGCTCCCATGATCGCCTCGATCGCCAAGGCCGCGCCCGCTACGCTTTCGAGATGAGCCCACGGACGGACACCAAGGCCGCGTCGCCTCGACTCCGTTCGGTCAAGATCGCGTTCATCGATCGCACGGCGTTCGAAAGACATCGGCGCTGCTGGCCTTCGCGGCGACCGTTCAACGAGCCGGGCGCTCCGTCGAGCTCGGGCGCGAGGTCGTCCGCGACAACCCGCTCGGGATCAACGAGGGCGCCACGGGCGAGGCGCAGTTGTGGGTGCTCGTGTCACAGGTCCGCCAGGAGCTCGAGCTCGTCGGCAAGGCCGATGTCCTGGCCACCGACCGCGGAGTGATGGACAACTACGCCTACTATCTCCGCGCATGCGGCGGCGAGGATCGGTTCGACATCGGGCCCCTCGTGCGGCGCTGGTCGGAGACCTACGACCTCGTAGTGCGCCTCCTGCCGGACCTCGCGCTTCAGGCCGACGGAGTCCGCTCGACCAGCGATGCGTTCCGTGACGAGGTCGAGACGATCCTGGACCGCGAGCTGCCGGACCTCGTACCGGCCGACCGGCTCGTCACGGTTCGCGCGTCCGAAGTCACGAGCCGCTACGACTGGTGGGACGTCCTGCGCCGGCTCGCGGAGCGAACCGAACTCACGATCGGCAGCCCCGATCTCTGGACCTGACCACGAACGAGGAGGACATCACGATGCTCGGACGGTTCCCGATCTACGCGAATATCGGCGCCTCGGACATCGCCCGGGCCCGCGCCTGGTACCAGGAGAAACTCGGGCTGGTGCCAGACCTCGAGGAAGACGGACTCTGGTACCGCTTTGCCGACGGCACGTGGCTCCACGTGTACGAGACGTCGTTCGCCGGAACCGCGAAGAACACGCAGGCCGGCTGGTCGGTCGCGGGCATCGAGACCGTCATGGCCGACCTGCGCGAACGCGGGGTCACGTTCGAGGAGTACGACTTCGGCAACGGCATGGCCACCGTCGATGGGCTCCTGTCGATAGGCCCGGCGAAGGCGTGCTGGTTCGTCGATTCCGAGGGCAATACCTTCGAGATCAGCCAGGTCGACCGCTGAGTTCGGCGGTCACCGGCGACTACGACTGGCTCGGCGCTCCCAACCGACGCGCCCCCAGGACCGGATGTGGAGCAGCGTCGCCGACGCTCTCGACCTGAGCATTTTCGGCGGCCGTTGCCAGCGCGTCCGATGCGGCGGCCTCGCGCAGATTGGGCCACTTCTTCGTCATCGGTGCGAGATCCTCGGCGATCCGCTGTCGACCTGGTGCGCGATCCGACGCGCGATTGGCCTCGTCGAGGGCGACCATGCCCAGCAGCAGACCGATCGAGTGCCCTTCGGCATCATCGTCCACCGGCGCAACGAGGGAATCCTGGTCGGATGGTTCGCGCGTGGCTTCTGCTTTCCTTCTGCGGCTCATCGGTTGCTCCTCGCTCTGAGTGGCCTGTCATGAGGCCTCACCTGCGCGGAGCATAGATCGCCGGCAACGCCGGTGGCCACGGAACACCCGTCTGTCTCCGTGTCATTCCGCTGACACATCGGCCGAACCGCTCACGTCGGCCACGTCCGCCGAGAGGCCCGTCACGAGGTCGGCCGGGGCAAGGTGCAGGTTCACACCCCGTGCCCCGCCACCGACCGAAACGGTCGCCTCCGCCATGGCCGCGGCGTCCACGATGACCGGCCATGGACGCGTCGCCCCGAACGGGGTGATCGTGTAGCGCTCATAGCCGGTGGCGGCGCGGGCCTCATCGGCATCGGGGAGCGACAGCCGGCTGACACCGAGGTGCGCGCGAAGGCGCGGCCAATCGAAGCGTCGTCCCGCGGGCACAAGCACGAACACATAGTCGTCCTCGGCCCGGCGAACGACGATGGTTCGCAGGAGCGCGCCGACGGGAATGCCCTGGAGTTCGGCACTCTCCGCGGCACTGCCGGCCGACGCGGTTGCCACGATGCGGTGGGCGACTCCGGTCTTCCGAATGCCCTCGATCGCAGGCGTCGAAGGGACGCTCGAAGAGGTCATCCGGGGAACACCGTGCCGCCATTGGGCGAAATCACCTGGCCGACGTAGGCATCCCCGCCTGAACCGGCAAGGAAGGCCACCGATGCCGCGATCTCATCGGGCTGGAGGAAGCGGCCGATGAGCACCGTCGCTCGCTCGCGCTCGATCTCGTCGGGCGTATTGTCGAAGAGCATGGGCGTCTCGACAGGGCCCGGAGCAACCGCGTTGACGCGGACGCCGGAACCGGCGACCTGGCGGGCCAGCGACCGCGTGAACCCCAGCAGCGCAGCCTTGGCCGTCGCGTACTGGACGCTGGTGTTTCCGAGCCACACAGACTCCGAGGCGATCGTGATGACCCGGCCGTATCCCGCGGCGATCATGCCCGGCATCACCGCCTGGGTGACGTGGAATGCGCCGTTGACGTGGACATCGAGCACCCGGGTCCAGTCGTCGAACCGAACGTCGATGAACTTCCCGGCGCCCGGAATTCCTGCGTTGTTGACGAGAATGCCGACGGGCCCGAACCGTTCGACGAGTTCGCTGATAGCCGCCGCGACTGCAGCCGCGTCGGTGACGTCCGCCGTCAGGCCGACTGCCGTGCCACCGCCCGCCTGGATCGCCAGCGCGACATCCCGGGCACCGTGGCCATGCCGATCGAGGCATCCGACGGCCGCACCCTCGACGGCCAGCCGGAGCGCCGTCGCCCGCCCGATCCCGGACGCCGCGCCGGTCACGAGCGCAACGCGCCCGGCCAGTGGGCGTGATCGATCGGCGGGATCGCCAAGAGGTTGGGCCATGTCGCCAACTGTAGTGTGCGGGACGATCCCGGGTCCGGGTAGGTTCTACGCGACGGCCGGGCATGGGACGCACGGCGAATGACAAAGTTTGAGCCGGTTCGCGCTCCTCGAGTCACATACCGGTTACAGACACCGGAGCGTCGACCGTCACTGCGGGAGTTGGAGTGAACCCAGACCTCGTGAGGCAGGCACAACACGGCGATGAGGCCGCCTTCGGCAGTCTCGCCATGGCGGTGGGTGGGCGTCTTCACGCGGTGGCTCACCGGATCCTTCGCGACGCGGAACTGGCCGAGGACGCGACACAGCAGGCACTCCTCTGGATCTGGCAGGATCTGCCGACCCTGCGGGAACCCGAGCGGTTCGACGCGTGGGCCTACCGGTTGCTTGTGCGCGCCTGCTATCAGGAGGGCCGCAAGAGCCGGGTGTGGGCTCCCAACCTCCGACTTCAGGCCAGCGACGATGCCGTCGTGATCGACCTCGCCGTCGCGGTCGCTCGACGCGACGAACTGGAGCAGGGGTTTCGGAGACTGTCCGTGGACCACCGTGCGGTCCTCGTCCTGCACTACTACATGGACATGCCCATCGACGAGGTGGCCGAGGTTCTTGGCATCCCGCTCGGGACCGCGCGCTCACGTTTGTATCACGCCATGCGCGGGCTGCGCGCTGCACTCCAGGCCGACGAACGCAATCTCACCAGGGAGGCTGTCCGATGACCCGCGATCCCCAGTCCGAGCGGATCGTCAGGGCGTGGCTCGCGGATGGGAGGACGGGACTCCCGGACCACGTGCTCGACGCCGTGCTCGACCGGATTCCGTCCTTGCCACAAAAGCGATCGGGGCGACCCGAGCGGAGGTATCTAGGGATGTTCAGCTCGACCCGAACGATTCTGGTCAGTGCAGCGGCCGTCTTCGTCCTTGTCGTCGGGATCAGCCTCGGACCGAAGTTGGCGCCGGCAGGCGGAGCGGTGGCTACCGCGACCCCGTCGATTGCACCAAGCGAGAGTCCGACGCCAGTGGCTCCCGAGCCGCCCCTCCTCAAGAACTGGGGGCTTCTCGACGGCAGGACCTACCTCGTCGAGGAGCCATTTCCCGTCTCGTTCACTCTCGATGTGCCGAAGGCGTCGAACTGGTTCAAAAAGGTCTTTGATCCATTCGTCGTCGAGCTGGCGAAGCTCCATACCGAGGCGGGACTCGACTTCTGGAACGTCGGCAACCTCTATGCAGACCCGTGTCAATGGCGGTCCGGCCCGCTCGACCCGCCCGTCGGCGCGACCGTCGACGACATGGCGAACGCTCTCGCAAGCCTGCCCGGCCTGGTGGTGTCGGAGCCGGTGAACGTCACCATCGACGGGCGGCCGGCCAAGATGATCGAGTACGACGCGCCGATGTCGGCGGACCGCTGTGACGGCGCGGAGATGCACGGGTGGCCCTACGCTGGCGAATCTTTGGTCGCGCGGCTCGACGGCTAC
>JANNUK010000124.1:0-2301 GCA_031395155.1 Chloroflexota bacterium
GCTCGATGGTCGCGAGTCGCGGGACATGGAACGGCGTGAACAACGCGCAGAATGGTACCGGGCGGCCATGGCCCAGATCGAGCGCCTCGATCGACTGGTGGACTCGATCCTGGCCTCGGTTCGGGTGGTCCCCGACCAGGCGGCTGCTGCGGAGCCGACCGATGTCGGAGAGATCGCCACCGAGGTGATTCACCAGCTCGGCCCGATCCTCGACCGTCACGCCGTCCAGATCGGGTCGTCGTCGCGCCTCTTCGCCCTGGCCGACCCGCCGCGCCTCCGCCAGGTGATCGAACACCTGCTCGAGAACGCCGTGAAATACGCTCCCCCGGTGACCACGATCGCCATCGATTGGGCTCTCGTCGAGGGGATCGTCCGGCTGGGCGTGACCGACGAGGGACCCGGGATCCCCGAGGAATGGCGCGAACGGATCTTCGAGCCGTATGCGCGACGCGACACGAAGACCGCACGAGGGTCCGGGATCGGGCTGTACGCTGCCAAGCGACTCGTCGAATCGATGGGCGGACAGCTCTGGTGCGAACCGGCCGAGGGCCACTCCGGAGCGCGGTTCGTGGTTGCGCTGCCGGCCGCGGTGGCGGTGTAGGGAGGGCGGAGTGGCAAGACCTGGGGACACGGTGGGCCGAAGGTGAGCGGGCGGGCGCTGCGCATTCTCGTCGTCGACGACGATCCGGCGATGGTCGGGGCGATCACTGCGCTCGTCGGGACCGAGGGACACCAGGTGATCACGGCGTACGACGGGCTGACGGCGGTCCGGCGCTTCCGCGAGGAGACCCCCGATATCGTCCTGCTGGACCTGGCGATGCCGGGACCCGACGGGTTCACCGTCGCCGGCCAGATGCGCGCGATCGCTTCGACCCCGATCGTCGTCGTGTCCGGGGAGAGCAGCGAGGAGGCGAAGGTCAAGGCGCTCGGTATCGGCGCCGACGACTACCTGGTCAAGCCCTTCGGGCGGGCCGAGCTGCTCGCCCGGATCGCGGCCGTCATGCGCCGTGTCGACCGCTCCACGATCGGGATCGGGGCGGGACCGCTTGCGTTCGGCTCGCTCACCATGGAGCCTGGCCGGCACGAGGTGGACGTCGCCGGTCGGTTGCTCTCGCTGACCCCGACGGAGTATCGCCTGCTCGAGGCCCTGGTCCGAGCGAACGGCGATCTCGTCCCGCACCTGTTGCTGGCTCGTGCGGGATGGCCGGCCGAGGCCGACCCCGACCTGCTCTGGCTCAAGCCCCATCTGGCGCGCCTCCGGGCCAAGGTTGCCGCGCACCGCGGCCCCCGCGTCGCCTCGGTTCGCGGCGTCGGCTATCGGGTCGAACCGGAGAGCTGACCCGAGTCCGCGAATCGCGCCACGGTCGCGGCCGGGCCGGCGGTCAGGCCAGGACCGCGAGCGGCATTCCCCCCTTGTCGTGCGCGGCCTCGGAACAATCGATTCGGCAGCCGCGTGCGTCGCGGCCCCCGAGCGGAGCGAAGTGGTACCAGGCGTCGCTCGATCCGTCGTCCTCGGGGCGAAGCCGGCAGCCGCACTGCGCGCAGGTCACGAGCGTGACTCGACCGCCCGAAGCGAGGGCCTCGCGGCCTGAGAGCTGTTCGTGGAAGTCCATGGGATCCCCTTGTCAGATCTGGGCGCGTGGTCCACTGGCCCTCGTACATCGGACGATACGGGCCGACGTCGGCACGGGTCGTCCCCACGCCGGTCACGTTCAGGTTGCGATCGGGTTGCGACGCCGGGAGCGGCGCAATGATCAGGCCCAGGTCCGAATGGACTCGAGCGCGTGGATGCGCTGCATATCCCAGTCCCCATCAGCGGAACAGAATCTTCGCGGCTGATCGTGCGGTCGGCCGGCGGAGATCGCGATGTCGTCGCCGCACGTCGCGACAGGTGGCCCCCCGGAAGGGGCCGGTCAGCACGTTGCCCCAGGACCTGGCCCCGAGGACCGTAAGGCCCGCAGATCTGCGCGAGTCTGCGCGAGCCTGCCGGTCGGGACATCTTCGTCCGGCTGCGCGACCCAGTCCAGTAGGTTCCATGGGCCGATTCCGTCACCTCGGTTTGCAGAAACGGATCATGCTCTACGTCGTCGTGGGGCTCGCCGTGATGTTCGGTGCCGTCGCTGTGCTCGGCCTTGACGCGATCGACGAGGCGACCCGGCTCGTGTACCGGGAGCGGCTCAGCACGGCCCACACGACGGCGGGCATCCTCGAGCGGGACTTCGCCCGGGTTGCCGCCACCATCGAAGAGGCGCACGTCGAACTCTTCCCCAGCTCCGGCCCGCGGGTACCCGCGGGTACCGC
>JANNUK010000173.1:0-5364 GCA_031395155.1 Chloroflexota bacterium
GACCGTCGGGGATCGCCTGCGGCGTCGTGCGCAACAACTACTTCCAGCCGGCGCTGCGCGAGCTCATGGCCCATTCGGTCTCCGTCTGGGAGTCCGATCCGGAAGCCTTTCATTACCACTCCGTCGGCTACATGCAGATCGGGCCGGAGGTGATGCGGGCCGACGTGGCGCAGGTCCATGCGGAACAGCGGGCAATCGGCTACGACTCGGTCCTGATCGAGGGCGAGGCGGACTGCCGGCGCTACATGCGCGCGATGTTCGGTGACTGGCAGGCCCAGGGCATCACCGTCGTCCTCCACGAGAAGCGCGGCGGTTACGCCGAGAACATGCCCTCGATGGAGGGATTGCGCGGCAAGAGCGCGGCGCTCGGCGTGGAACTGCACGCGCCGGTCCGCGTCACGGGGTTCCGGCGGTCCGGGGGCGCGGTCAGCGCGGTTGAGACGGACCAGGGCGACATCGAATGCGAGCAGGTCGTCGTCGCGGCCGGCCCGTGGGTGCGGGACCTGTGGGGCATGCTCGAGCTGCCGGCCAGCACGAACGTGCTGGGCCGCGACGGGCGGCACTACGATCGCCCCACCTGGACCTACTGGTGCCTGCAGGAGGGGACCGTCGGCGTCGATCCAAGCTATCTTCGGACGGAGGACGGGAGCGTTCCGCCGGTCATCCACGTGGACACCGACGCGCCGCTCCTCGACGACGTCGATGGCTCGCTCATCACGGACGAACTGTGGGGGATCTACTACAAGCCCGATGTCCACTTCGGCGGCGTTCAGGGTGGAGCGATGCCGTGGGTGGTCCAGCAACCGGCGGAGGACGTGAACGTCGATCCCTACGGCGAGGCGAGCCTGGAGTTCACCGTCACCCCCGAGTTCGAGCGGATGTGGACCGCCGCGCTCGCTCACTGCCACGGCAGGTTCGTCGGCAAGCGTCCGCTCTACCGCAAGGCACCGACCGGCGGGATCGGCGCGTTCACCCCCGACAGCTTCCCGGTTTTCGACGTCTTCCATCAGAACGTCCACGTCGTGGCCGACTCCAACCACGGTTACAAGATGCTGGGCGTCGGTGCGTTGGTCGCGAAGGAGCTGCTCGGAGAGCGACAGGGCCTGCTGGAGCCGTTCCGGTACGCACGGTTTGGCGCCGGCGCCCTCCATCCGCTGAGCCACTCGCCGTTCCCGTGGAGTTGACGCAGTCGCCTCGGCTAGCATGGCCGGCATGACCGCGCTGACGACGCTCGACCTCGAGCACATCGCCGCGCTCGCCGACTTCGAGGCGCCGGCGCGCGCTCGCCTCCCGCAGGCCGTCATTGATTACGTGGCTGGGGGTTCGTGGGACGAGGTGACCCTCGACGACAACACCGCCGCGTTCCGGCGGCGTCGGTTCCGGCCGCGCATGCTCGTGGAGACCAGTCGGGTGGACGCCTCCACGACGTTGCTGGGGTTTCCGGTGGCGGCTCCGTTTGGCGTCGCGCCGATGGCCCTTCAGGGGCTGCTCGATCCGGACGGCGAGGTTGCGATGGCGCGCGCGGCGTCCGCGGCCGGGGTCGCGATGCTCCTCTCGACCGTCTCCAGCCGCCCGCTGGAGGAGGTCGCGACCGCCTCCATGGACGGTGCGGGCCCCCGCTGGTTCCAGCTCTACGTCCATCGTGACCGGGAGGTCTCGCGCTCGCTGGTCCAGCGTGCTGCGCAAGCCGGCTACGCGGCCATCGTCCTGACGGTCGACCTTCCCGCGATAGGCCATCGCGATGCCGAGATCCGACGCGTCGAGCCGCTCGGAGGGACCTACGGCAACTTCGCCGACCTCCGGTTGGACGGCAACGACCTGGACCAGCTCATCGACACCCGCCACGCGACCCTGACCTGGGACGACCTCGCCGAGATCGCCTCGTGGAGCGAGCTGCCCCTCGTCATCAAGGGCATCCTCGTGGGCGAGGACGCGCGCCTGGCCGTCGACTGCGGCGCGGCGGGCATCGTCGTCTCCAACCATGGCGGCCGCCAGCTCGACCGGGCCCCCGCCAGCCTGGATGCGCTGCCGGAGGTCGTAGCTGCGGTCGCCGGGAGGGCGGAGGTCTATCTTGACGGCGGGGTCCGGCGGGGCACGGACGTCGTGACGGCCATCGCCCTCGGTGCACGAGCGGTCTTCCTCGGGCGGCCCATGGCCTGGGCGTTGGCCGCGGCCGGCGAGCTCGGCGTTGCGCGGGCTCTGGCGCTGCTGCGCGCGGAGACCGAGACGGCGATGGCCCTCCTGGGCACGCCGACCATCGCCGGCATCACTCGCGCCCACCTGGCGGCCGATCCCTCTCGGTGACCGATCGTGCGGCGGACGCCGCTACCCGTCACGCCGATCTCGTCGTCCGGGTAATCCGGGCCAACCGGCTCTACTACGAGGACGACGCCCCCGAACTCGAGGACGCGGAGTACGACGCCTTCTTCCGCGAGCTGGTTGAAATCGAGCGGGACCACCCGGAGCTGGCGACGTCCGATTCACCGACCAACCGGGTCGGCGGAACGCCGTCGGCGGCATTCAGCGACGTCCGCCACCGGCGCCCCATGCTCTCCCTCTCGAACGCGTTCGACCACGACGAGCTGCGCGCCTTCGACGCGCGGGCGCGCCGGACGCTCGGGCTCCCCGCGGCGCCCGAGCCGGCGCCCGGCCTGGCCTACGTCGCCGAGCTCAAGATCGACGGGCTGGCGGTGAGCCTGCGCTACGAGCGGGGCCGATTCGTGCAGGGTGCCACCCGCGGCGACGGGACGACGGGCGAGGATGTGACCGCGAACCTGCGGACGGTGGCGAGCCTTCCAGAGCGCCTGTCGGAACCGATCTCCCTCGAGGCGCGCGGCGAGGTCTTCATCCCCCGGGCCGAGTTCGCGCGGATCAACGGGGAGCGCGAGGCCGCCGGGCTGCCGCTCTACGCGAATGCCCGCAACAGCGGCGCGGGATCGCTTCGGCAGATCGATCCGACGATCACGGCCTCGCGCAAGTTGTCCGCGTGGATCTACCAGCTGGTCGAGGACGATGCCATGGGGCCGGTAGCAGAGCAGTCGGCCGCGCTCGATCGGCTCGAGGCGCTGGGCTTCCCCGTGAACCCCGAACGTGCCGAGGGTCTCGATATCGAGGGCGTGGTTGCCTTCACCGAGCGCTGGCGCGAGGCCCGGCATGGCCTCTCGTACGAAACCGACGGCGTCGTGGTCAAGATCGACGAGTTCGCTCTCCAGGACCGTCTCGGCATGGTGAGCCGCGCTCCGCGCTGGGCCATCGCCTACAAGTTCCCCCCCGAGCAGGTGGTGACGGTCCTCGAGGACATCGTGGCGTACGTCGGACGGACGGGGACACTGACGCCGGTCGCGCACCTGCGGCCGGTGAAGGTCGCCGGATCGACGGTCGCGCGGGCCACCCTCCACAACCTCGACGAGGTCCGCCGGAAGGACCTGCGCATCGGGGACACCGTGATCCTCCAGAAGGCCGGGGACGTCATACCCGAGGTCGTCGGACCGGTCCTCGATCGACGGGACGGCACGGAGCGGGCGTTCGAGATGCCGGCCGCATGCCCGGTGTGCGGAACGGACGTCGTCCGCGACGACGGGGCCGTCCGCCACTACTGTCCCAACCCGGCCTGTCCGGCGCGCGTGGCCCAGGAGTACGCGCACTTCCTGGGGCGCGGCGGCATGGACATCGAGGGCGCCGGCTGGGTGGTGCTCGAGCAGCTGCTCCAGCGGGGGCTCATCCGATCGCGAGGCGACATCTTCCGACTGACGGTCGACCAACTCGAGTCACTGGACCGATTTGCCCGGAAGAGCGCCGAGAACCTGTCGGCGTCGATCGAGCGGGCCAGGCGTCGTCCGCTCGCGCGGATCCTGAACGCCCTGGGGATCCCGCAGGTAGGTGAGGCGACCGCGATCGATCTCGCCACGTGGATCGCCGGCCGGATCCCGCCCGGCGACGGCGAGCCGATGGGCGGGACGACGGGGTGGTTCGGGCGCGTCGCCGCGGCGTTACCCGAGATCGAGGAAGAGCAGTTCGCCGAAGTTCCCGGGATCGGCCCGACCGTGGCGGCAAGCCTCCGCGCCTACCTCACCGCCGACGCGACGCGGGGCGTCCTCGCCGACCTCGTCGATGCGGGCATCGAGCCGGACCCGCCCGAGCCGCAACTGGCTGCGCTGGGAGGCCCGCTGACGGGCAAGACCCTGGTGGTCACGGGGACGCTGGTCGGTTACGACCGCGCCGCCGCGGAGGCCGCGATCCGGGGAGTCGGCGGCAAGGTTGCCGGCTCGGTGTCGGCTCGGACGGACTACATCGTGGCAGGCGAGAATGCAGGCTCAAAGCTCGCGAGGGCCGAACAGCTGGGGGTTCCGGTGCTCGACGAGGAAGCGTTTCGTCGGCTCCTCGCCGGCGACGCACTGGTCGATGAATCAACCGACGATCGCACGGAGGAGACAAGCGATGATCCGGGTGCCTGATCCGATCGCAGAGGCGGCCGCATACCAGCAGTATCTGCTCTCGGCGCTCGGCGACGATGACCCCGCCGATGTCCAGGCCACGACGCCGGGCACCATGCGCGAGCTCTTCGACGCGGCCGGGTCCGCGCTTCGGGAGCGGTCGGAGCCCGGCGAGTGGTCGGTGATCGAGTGCATCGGGCACATCGTCGATGCAGAGGTCGTCTACGGTGGCCGCTACCGTTGGACGATCGCCCACGATGGGCCGGAGCTGATCGGCTACGACCAGGACCTGTGGGTCGCCAGGCTCCACCACATCGACGATGACCCGGATGAGCTGCTCGCATTCTTCGGGGCGATGCGGGCGGCCAACCTGGCCCTGTGGCGTCGATCCACCGAACGGGAACGACAACGGGTCGGACTGCATCGAGAGCGTGGCCCGGAGAGCCTCGACCTGTCGTTCCGGCTGATTGCCGGACACGATCGGATTCACCTGGCCCAGGCTCGCGCGGCGCTCGCCTCGGCAAGCGCTGCCAGGTCGGGAGCCTAGGAAACCCCGCGCACCGCTCGTGAGACCAGGCCGACCGCGATCGGGTCGGCTCCGACGACGGCGATTCGCCAGTATTCCGGTGCGTACAGGCCGGGTTTCGCATGGACCACGCGAGGCGTGCCGGTGGCCTCGGCGTCGGCCATTGCCGAGCGCAGCAGACGCTCGACCGTCCGGGCGGACGGCGCGTCGTAGCGGGGCGGACGCGTCCCGGTGAGTTGCGGGTCGTGGCCTCCCGACGAGGCCAGCGCCGCGACGAATCGCGAGATGGCGCTGGTCGGGAGAGCGACCTCGATCGTGTCCGACGCGCCGGACACGACCTCACGCGACGGGGCCGCCTCGATCGGGGGCAGCGGCGTGGAGCGACGAAGACTCGGGAGCTTGACG
>JANNUK010000190.1:0-1611 GCA_031395155.1 Chloroflexota bacterium
CACCGTCGGATCGCTCGTGCGCTGCTTGCGGCCCCGCTCCTGCTGGGCCTCCTCGGTCTGGCCGCGCCGTCGCTGGCCAGCAGCCACCGCGTCGTGGTCCTGCCGGCGACCGGGATCGTTGACAACGTCCTTGCCGGCTACCTCGCCGAGGGGATCGCCGCCGCCGAGGCCGATCGCGCGGCCGCCGTCGTCATCCGCCTCAACACCCCGGGCGGTAGCCTGGATGCCACCCAGAAGATCGTCTCCGCGCTCCTCGGCGCCGAGGTGCCGGTGATCGTCTGGGTAGCCCCGTCCGGCGGAAGAGCTGCGAGTGCCGGCACGTTCATCACGCTGGCTGCCCATCTCGCCTACATGGCGCCCGGCACCAATATCGGCGCGGCCTCGCCGGTCGGCGGAGGTGGCGAGGACATCACCGGGACGCTCGGGGACATGGTCCGCAACGACGCCATCGCGAACATCACCGCGATCGCCGAGGCGCGCGGTCGACCGGTGGACTGGGCGATCGCCACCGTGGACGAGGCGAAGTCATCGGCGGCCTCCGAGGCCGTCGCGGTAGGTGCCGTCGACGGCATCGCAGACTCGCTCGATCAGGTCCTCCAGCAGGCATCGGGTCGAGTCCTGACAATCGACGGCACCGAGCGGACACTCGCCCTGTCGGGCGTCGCCACCGATGAACTGGGAATGAACCCGTTCCAGGCGTTTCTGCACCTGTTGTCCGACCCCAACATCTCGTTCCTGCTGTTCACGATCGGGTTCTACGGGCTGTTCTTCGAGCTCCAGAGTCCCAACTTCGTGACCGGGATCCTGGGCGGGCTGGCGATCATCCTGGCCTTCATCGGCTTCGGGAGCCTGCCGCTGAACGTGGCCGGGCTCCTGCTGATCGCGCTGGCCATCGTCCTGTTCATCCTCGAACCCACGGTGACGAGCCACGGCCTGTTGACGGTCACGGGTCTCGTGGCGTTCGTCCTGGGCGCGTCGGCGCTGTTCACGGCGCCCGGTGACCCGACGGGGCCATTCGTGGAGGTGGCGGCCCCGTTGATCGCGGTGATGACGACGACGACGGCGGTGTTCATGGGTCTCATTGCGTGGGCGGCGGTGCGCAGCAGGCGGCTGACCTCCAGCGGGGGCCTCGTCGGCAGTGGCAGCGGCCTGGCCATGGGCCTGTCCGGCGTCGTTCGCAGGCCGCTCGCGCCCGGCGGCACGATCTACGCCGGCGGCGAGGAGTGGTCGGCACGGGCCGTCGACGACCAGCCGTTGCAACGCGGCGACACCGTCCGGGTCGTCGGCATGGAAGGTCTCACCGTCATCGTCGAGCCTGACCCGTCACAATGATCCAACCGTAGCGCCCGGAGGAACCCATGGAACTGCCCACCGTCGCCGCCATCGTCGCCTTTCTGGTGGTGGTCGCGCTCGTCATCGTCTACCTGTCCATCCGGGTCGTGCAGCAGTACGAGAAGATGGTCGTGTTCCGGCTGGGCAGGACCAGCGAGTCGATGGTTCGCGACCCGGGTCTTCGGTTCCTCGTGCCGATCATCGATCGGCCGGTGAAAGTCGATATTCGCGAACAGTTCATCGAGGTGCCCAGCCAGACGACGATCACGAGGGACAACG
>JANNUK010000233.1:0-2148 GCA_031395155.1 Chloroflexota bacterium
CCGAGTAGTCGGTGTGGATGACCTTGTCGTCGTAGTGGATGAGCTGGCTGAAGCCGAAGACGTCGCGGTAGAAGTCGACGAACATGTCCATCTCGCCGAGCCCCACATTGCCGACGCAGTGATCGACTTCCAGGAGGCTCAGCCCTTGGGCCGCTCGGGCCGGGTTCTTCACCTTTCGATAGCCGGGGGCGAAGGCGCCGTGATAGTCGGACCGATCGACGAACGAATGGAGCGTCTCACCGTACGTTCGAACGGACGATCGTCGAAGGGTGCCGTCTTCGCCGCCGTCTAGCTCACCGGGCTCCAGGGCCGAGACCGCGCCGCGCGTCGTCGTCTCGCGCCAGGCCGATTCGACGTCGTCGACGAGGAAGGCGATGTCGTGGACGCCGTCACCGTGGGCGCGGACGTGCTCGGCGATCTCACCGTCGGGGGTCAGTGGCGCAGTGAACACGAACGTGATGTCGTTCTGGCGCATGACGTAGGAGGCGCGGTCGCGGACCTTCGTCTCCAACCCGGAGAACGCCACGGGCGTGAAGCCCCACAGCGCGCGGTAGTAGGCCGACGCCTGGCGGGCATTGCCGACCCAGAACTCGACGTGGTCGATACCCTTGAGCGGCAGGAAGTCCTGGGCCTGGGCGTAGGCGTCCGCGTTGATCCGGGCGCCGGCCTGGTTGGCGGCACCCCTCGAGATCGTCTCGGTCACGACATCGGCTCCTGTGCTGCGATCGCCGGGGATGAAGGACGTCCATCGTAGTCCCATCGGTCGAGGAACGAGCGTGCCACACTGAGGGTCATGGCGCTCGGAGGCGGGAGCCCACGGGGCGAACAGCGGCGGTCGAAGGAGAACGTGCAATGGCAACACTCGACGCGACCGGGGCGCGGATCCGCGACGGCGCGGCCGCGTTGGCCGCCCTCCGACCCGGGATCGAGGCGGGTCTCCCATGGCCGCCTTCCGAGCACTTCGGCGTCGAACCGGAGGCCTCGTGGGGGCCCATGGAAACGCTCGCCCACGTGGCCGAGATGATCCCCTTCTGGCTCGGCCAGATCGAGATCATCCTCGATGCACCGGAGTCGGAGCCGGCGCCGTTCGGGCGGGTCCAGAGCGACACGATCCGGATCGGGCTCATCGAACGTGACCGGACGCTGCCCCCTCGGGAGCTCCTGGCGCGAATCGTCGCCGACGCCGAGCGAACGGCCGCGCGCCTCGCTGAACTCGCCCCGTCCGACGGGGAGCGCCCCGGTATGCATCCGACGCTCGGGCAGGTCACGGTCGGCCAGATCGCCGAGCGATTCATCGCCGGCCACCTCGACGATCACCTCCGCCAGATGGGCGACATCCTGGCGACCGTCCCGACGAGATGATCTTCGCGGCCGCCATCCCGGTCGGCATCGTCGCTGGGTTCCTGCTTGGTGGCCGGCTTGAGGGGCTCTCAGCCCTTCGGTTCCGATGGGCGCCGCTCGCGGTCGGCGGCCTCCTCGCACAGATCGTCCTCTTCTCGGACCTCGCGGCTGGTCTCAACGCCGAGATGGTTGCCCTGCTGTACGTGGCCACCACCGCGGCCGTGTTTGTCGCGCTCCTCCGCAATGTGCGGCTGACCGGCCTCCCGATCGTGGCGGTTGGGGCGCTGTCCAACCTGGCTGCGATCGTCGCCAACGGCGGGATCATGCCGGCCGATGCGGGGGCGCTCATCGTGGCCGGGCTCGAACCCGGGACGGGACCGACGAACAGCGCCGTTCTCGCCGACCCGGCCCTTCAGCCGCTGACCGATATCTTCGCGATCCCGGCCACGATCCCGCTGGCCAATGTATTCAGCATCGGCGACGTCCTGATCGCACTCGGGTTGGTCATCGCGATCGTCGCCGCGATGCGGGCGGGACGCGCAGGCGCGGGTGAGCTCGGCTAGTCCTTGGTCGCACCCGCGCGGCGTTCACCGAGGATGCTGCGCAGCACGAACGCGACATTGGCCGGCCGTTCCGCGAGGCGGCGCATGAAGTATGGGTACCACTGATCGCCGAACGGGACATAGACACGGACCGTGTAGCCCGCCTTCACGAGGCGGGTCTGGAGATCGCGGCGCACGCCGTACAGCATCTGGAACTCGAACCGGTCAGGACCAATCTGGTGGTCACGCGCAAGCCGGATCGCGC
>JANNUK010000244.1:0-3096 GCA_031395155.1 Chloroflexota bacterium
CCGCGGCCACCACGTAGCGCGCGTCCTCGTTGTCGCGCCCCACCTGGACGCCGTCCCCGGTCCAGGCCACGGAGAGCCAGGTGTCGAGGGCCCTGAGCGGTGGCTGGACATCGGAGGAGATCGCGAACAGCTTCGGCTTGAGGGCGATGAGCATCGCCTCCACCTCGGCCATCTCCTTCGGATCGATCGTGTTCAGCGAGAAGCCCATCGCGACGGCCGCCGAACCGAACGAGCTGATCTGGTGGTCCACGATAAGGCCGCGGCCGGCGTACTTGTCGGCACAGAGGTCGAAGAACTGCTTCCAGGTCGTGATGTCCTCGGTCACCTTGGAGCTTCGATAGGCGATTCCGGTCGTGCCCCAGTTCTTGGGCAGCGAGTACGAATTCCCGGGATCGAACGCCTGGTCCATGAATCGCGCGTTCCAGTCGGCCTTCACGAAGTTTGGCATCTTCGCGTAGTCAAGGGGCTCGATGAGCTTATCGGCGACCCAGCCCTCGATCGCGTAGTTGGACGGGACGACGACGTCGATGCCGGAGCTGCCGGCGCGGATCTTCGCCTCCATCTCCTCCGTGGAGCCGTACACCCCGACGTTGATGGCGACCCCGGTGTCAGCCGTAAAGTTGTCCAGGACGTCCTGGCTGTGATAGTTGGGCCAGGTCGCCAGGTTGAGCGTGTCGCCCAGGTTGGCGCCGGCGGGTGGCGTCGCCGGGCCGGCCGGGGCCGGCGCGCAGCCGGCGAGCGCCAGGGCTCCGAGGCCGGCCCCCGTCCCGGCGAGGAAGTGGCGCCGCGAGATCCGGCGCTGGATCGCGAGGCGAGTGATCAGGTCTGCATCCCGTGGTTCGTCCGGTTGACGTCCGTTCGTCATCGTTGCTCCTCCTGGCGTCGGGCGGTGGGCCGTCCGACGTGATCGTCTCGGGTGGTCGGCTCTCCGTTCACGCGTCGTCGGTCACCACCTCCTCCGCCGTCGCCGCGCGCGTGAGCGCCAGGGCGCAGTCGAGCTGTTCGCGGACGGATGGACCGGCCGGCAGCTTGCCGTCGAAGATGGCGGCGCCGATCGTGAATGCCCAGGCACCGGCGTGCGCGAGGGCGTCGATGCGGCGGGCCGAGTCGACGCTGCCGGCGGCGATGACCGGACCGGCCGAGGCGTCGACGACGGCTCGAACCAGCGCCGGCACGTCGCCGGCCCAGCGATAGGCCAGCAGGTCCAGACCGTGGATCCCGGGCCTGGCCGTGAGGTCTCGGGCACTGCGGGCGATCTCTTCGATGGTGCCCTCGAGGAGGCTCGGGTGCCCGACGATCCGTCCCGGGAACGGGCAGTAGCGCGGCCTGCCGGGCGTCCCCGGCGGCCCGACCCCATCGAGGATCTCGAGCGCCGTGTCGGGATGCGTGCCGCCCAGCAGCCAGTCGACACCGATCTCGAGCGCGGCCTCCACCGAGCGTCGTTCGTCCTCCGCCCGCTCCGACACGACCTCGAGGTACACCTCCCGTCCGTCTGCGCGCATCGCGCTGGCAAGTTCGCGCAGGCGGGCGGTCGGGAGGCCGATGTCCTTGAACCCGACGTGGTCCAGGTCGGAATCGCGGATCTGCTCGTACACCGCCATCGCGTGCGGCACCGTCTGGTCGTTCCGGGTGAGCATGAAGATAAATTCGATCATGGCGAATTCCTCAGGCAGACGGTCGATGGAGCGGGGGCAGAACATCCGCGACACCGCGGAGCACGAAATCGGGCGTGACCGGGGAGTCCAGGAGCGCAGCCGCGGTCGTCGCCCCGGAGAGGACGAGCGCCGAGGCCATCCCCGCCTCGTGGGCCATCCGAACGTCGGTCTCCAGTCGATCGCCGACGAGCACCGTGTCGTCGGCCGGTAGCGCAAGGCGGTCGAGGAGCGCACCGGCCATGTGCCCCGACGGCTTGCCGACGATCGCCTCCGCCCGGGCACCGGTCGAGGCCTCGATGGCGGCGAGCATCGCCGCGCAGTCGGGCAGATCGCCTTCCGGCATCGGGCAGAACGGATCGGGGTTCGTGGCGACGAGCCGAGCGCCGGCGCGGACCGCGCGGAAGGCGGCGACGAGCTTGGCGTAGTCGAACGTCCGGTCCCACGACACCACCACGAGGTCGGCGCGCTCCGGCTCGCCCAGCGGGACCGTCTCGAAACCGGCCTCGTGGAGGAGCTCCTCGACGAGCGGTTCGCTGACGGCCAGGATCCGCGCGTTGGCGGCGTGGACCCGCAGATAGCGCAGCAGCGCGTCGGTCGAGGACACGACTTCGGCGGCATCGGCCGGGATGCCGAGGCCGACAAGCTTTGCGGCGTAGTCGGCGGATCGCTCCAGGGGCTTGTTCGTCAGGAATGCGACGCGCGCGCCGTGGTCGCGAAGGGCTGCCACGGTTTCCGCCGCGCCGGGGAGCAGCGCTTCCCCGAGATAGAGCGTGCCGTCGAGATCGAAGACATACCCGCCGAACAACCGGGTGGGCCGGCGCAGCGCGGTCGACGACGCCTGCATCAGCGCACCACCGCGCCGGAGCCGACGATCCCGGAGCGAGCCAGGAGTTCCTCGACGCTCGCGTCGTCCCAGAGTCCGCAGAACAGCCGGAGGTCTCCGACCGTAAAGCGATCGCGCATGAGCGGCAGCGCGCGCAGGGCCCAGCGCGTGGTTTCCGCGGTTGCCGGCGGGTCCAGATCGGCGATGGTCGCGGCAGCACCCGCGTCGGTCAGGGCGGCACGAAGAACTTCGGGCGCGGCGAGGAGGCCGGACAGGGTAGCCCGGTGTCGATCCCACTCGGTGGCGAAGGCCTCGATCCGATCGCGGCTCGCCTGCCAGCGAACTAGCTTGCGCTCGACGTCGGTCCAACATTCGTCCGCCATTCGGCCGCTCAGGTCCATCGGGTCGAACGCGGCCCGGACCCGGCCAAGGATGACGGCCGTCTCCGGGAACGCGGCCTCAGTGAGAAGGACGTTCGGATCGAGGCGCTCAAGGGTGTCGTGCCAGATTGTCGCTGCGAGCACGCTTGCCACGCCGACCTGCGCCCCATGGAACGCGAGCGATCGGCCGGCGGCACCCGCGGCCATGTCCAGGAGATGGCTGAGCAGGTGCTCGGTG
>JANNUK010000282.1:0-3407 GCA_031395155.1 Chloroflexota bacterium
GCATCCGGGTCGCGCGAACGGCCTGGTAGCCGGGCCTGCCCGAAATCCCGGCGCCGGGGCCGCCCCTGCGTTTGCCGTCCCTGCGTTTGCCGTCCCTCCGTCTGCCGCCGCCAGCCCGTCTCTCTCACGAGCGCCCGTATAGGGGCCCGAAGGTGCTGCAGGCACGGAAATCCGCGCCCTCGAGGTCGGCCGTGCCGAGGTTCGCCCACGCACTCGGCCGGAAGATGTCCTCCTCCGGCACGTTGTGCATGTGGACCGGGACGCGGAGGATCGACGCGAGGGTGATCAGGTCGGCGCCGATGTGGCCGTAGCTGATCGCGCCGTGGTTTGCGGCCCAGTTGGCCATGACCGAGTAGACGTCGCGGAACGGCCCGCTGCCGTTGACGCGCGGCACGAACCAATGGGTGGGCCAGGTGGGGTCCGTTCTCGCATCGAGGGTGTCGTGAACGTCCTTCGGCAGGTCGATCGTCCAGCCCTCGGCGAGCTGGAGCACCGGGCCCACGCCGGAGACCAGGTTGAGCCGGGCCATCGTGACCGGCATCCCGCCCCGGCTGACGAACTGGCTCGAGTAGCCGCCGCCACGGAAGTAGCCGCGGTTGGCCGGGTACCAGGTCGTCGCAGCGAGGGCCGCCGCGACGTCCGCCCGGCTGATCTCCCAGTACGGCTTCATGGCCGGTTCACCGTCCGCCAGCATCGCCCCGGTGGCGTCGAGGGTGGCCGCCCCGGAGTTGATCAGGTGGATGAAGCCGCCGGCGGCTCGACCCTCGACATCGTGGCCGGTCACCCGCTTGACCGCCTCGGGGCTCCAGTAGGTACGGACGTCGGCAAAGATCTGGGCCCGGTTCGTCAGCAGGTAGCTGAGCAGCATCGTGGCGCCGTTGAGGCTGTCGTTCTCGGTCGCGAAGATGTGCGGCGCGCGGATCCCGTTCCAGTCGAACGACGAGTTGAGGATCGCCTCCATGAAGTCGCCGTTCGGCGCGTGGTCGGTCCACTGGCGCTGGCCCTGGAAGCCGCCCAGGATGGCGTTCCGGCCCATCGCCTCCTCGCCGAAACCCAGCTCCACGAGACGTGGATTGCCGACGAGGAGGTCGCGGGCGATCAGCGTCATCTTGACCACGACCTCCCAGTCGCGATCCTTCTCCTCGCGGCTCTTGGCCCTGGCGGCCGGGTTGCGGTCCGTGCCTTCGCGACAGTTCGCCTTCGTCCAGGCCAGCGCCTGTTCGAACTCGAGCGGGTCGTAGATTCCCTCCTCCATCCGGCGGGTCAGCTCGGACATGTCGACGGACTCGACGCGCATCCCCAGGTACTTCTCGAAGAAGGGCTGATCGACGATGGACCCGGCGATGCCCATCGAGACGCCGCCGAGCGAGAGGTAGGACTTGCCGCGCAGGATCGCGGCGGCCAGCCCGGCGCGCGCGAAGCGGAGGATCTTCGCCTGGACGTCGGTGGGGATCGTCCCGTCACCCGCATCCTGGACGTCCCGCCCATAGACGCCGAACGCTGGCAGGCCCTTCTGCGTGTGAGACGCGAGGACGGCGGCGAGGTAGACCGCGCCGGGACGCTCGGTGCCGTTGAACCCCCAGACCGCCTTCGGGGTCAGCGGATCCATGTCCATCGTCTCGGAGCCGTAGCACCAGCACGGGGTGATCGTGAGCGAAACGCCCACGCCCTCCTTGCGGAAGAGCTCGGCGACCTTGGCGGCCTCGTACACGCCCCCGATGTTGTGGTCGGGGACGACGACCTCGACGGGGCTGCCGTCGGGGTAGCGCAGATTCCCGCGGATGAGCTCGGCGGTCCGGCGCGCCATCCGCTGGGTCTGCTCCTCCAGCGATTCGCGTACCCCGTGGAGGCGGCCGTCGACGGCCGGGCGGATCCCGATCCGGGGCCAATCGCCCACGAAGCGGCCGGAGGTGTTGATCGACGTCATCGGCGTTCCTCTCTCGTGGCGTGCTGCGGGTCTGCATCGGGCATCACCACGCCGATCGTCAGCAGCAGGTTCGCGTAGATCCGCTGCTCGCCGGTGGAGATGGCCAGCGCGAGGTCCGGCCCGCGCGCCGCGTCGTAGAACTCGAAGCGCCCGAGCGACTGGAGCGCGGTGCCGGGCAGCAGTTCGCGGAACTCCGCGAAGATCGCCGGCTCGTCGCCAGTGTCGGGAACCATGACGTGCGCCGCCTCGATCGGGATGGCGTCGACCAGCACGCCCAGGACGTCGGTGACGGTCAGGAGGCCCGGCGCGAGGTTCAGGAAGACGCGCCGTGCCGCGCCGTTGGACCGGGTCAGCAGCGGGTAGTTGCCGTCGGCGATGAGCACCTGTGCCCCGTGGCCGGCCTCGCCGAGCGCCTGGAGGATCTCGGGATGAAGCAGACGGGTCTTCAACATCGAACGGTTCCCCTGGACCGCGGCTCAGCCATGGGCACCTCCGCGACCCGCGGCGCCGCGCTCGAGTTTCTGATGATCAATTCGAACGGGAACACGACGGCCTGGCCGACAGCGTCCGGGTCGCCGGCGATGCGATCCAGCAGGAGCTCGGCGGCGCGACCCCCGATCTCGTAGGCGGGCTGGGCAGCGACGGTCAGGAACGGGTCGATGGCCCAGTCGGCCGGGAGGTCGTCGAACGCGACCACCGACATGTCGCCGGGCACCGCCAGGCCCGCCTCGTGGAGGGCGCGGACGACGCCGAAGGCGATGAAGTTGTTCGCCGCGAAGATGGCCGTCGGCCATGGGGTGGCGGAGGCCAGCACGGACCTCGCCATCTCGTATCCGTCGGTCTGGTTGAGCGAGCCGAAGTTGTAGCCGCCGAACCGGACCAGGTCGCTGTGCAGCGGCAGCCCGCTCTCCTCGAGCGCGCGGCGGCAGCCGGCCACCCGGTCCACCGAGGTCGAGATCGTGCGCCGGCCCGTGAGCACCGCGATGCGCCGGTGGCCGAGCGAGATGAGATGGCGTGTCAGCGCATAGGCGCCCGCCTCCGAGTCACAGCGCACGCTGTCGACGAAGGGATCGGTCACGCGGCGATCCAGGACCACGACCGGCACGCGATGCGCGCGAAGGGTCCGGAAGGACGCGCCGCCGCGCCTCGTGGGGACGAGCAGGACGCCGTCCACCTGGCGCTCGATGAGCATCTGGAGGTACTGGGCCTCCTCGGCCGCGGATTCGTCCGTGTTGCAGAACATGACAGAGAACCCGCGCCGGGCGGCGACGTCTTCGACGCCGCGCGCGATGGTGGTGAAGAACGGGTTCGTGATGTCGGAGACGATGAGGGCGAGCATCTTCGTGCGCTTTGACCGCAGCTGGCGAGCCAGCGCGTTGGGCACATAGCCCAGCTCATCGATCGCGCGCTCCACGCGCCCGCGCGTGGGCGCGCTGACGTAGCCCGAGTTGTTGATCACGCGCGAAACCGTCATCGCGGA
>JANNUK010000300.1:0-2745 GCA_031395155.1 Chloroflexota bacterium
GAAGGCGCCGCCGTTGACGGCGATCGCCTCCCCTGTGATGAACGCCGCGTCCGGACTGACCAGGAACGCGACGACCCGTGCGACGTCCTCCGGCGTCTCGATCCGCCGGAGTGGCGTGTCCGCGAGATAGAGCTCGCGGACCGCTTCGACGGTCGAGTCGCGAAGGTTCGCCTCCCACTGGAGCTCGCGGTCCTGCATCCCCGTGGCCACCTAGCCCGGGCCGACGCAGTTGACGCGGATTCCCATGGGGGCGAGTTCGGCGGCCATTGCCTGGGTCAGGCCCACGACCGCAAACTTCGAGGCGACATAGTGGGCGAGGAAGGGCGCCGCCCCTCGCTTGCCCGCCATCGACGCCGTGTTGACGATGATCCCGGGAGCGCCCCGGGAGATGAACCGCCGGGCGGCCTCCTGGCCGCACAGGAACGGACCTTTGGCGTTGACATCGACGTTGCGGTCCCAATCGGCCTCGGTGATCTCGGTGAACCGGGCCATCGTGGAGACGCCGGCGTTCGAAACCCACGCATCGATCGGCCCGAGCGCACCCTCCGCGGCGTCGGCCGCCGCCGCGATCGATCCAGGATCCGTGACATCGAGTTGCAGGCCGACGCCACCGACCGCCGTGGCCACGCGCTGCGCGGCCGCGAGATCGATGTCGGTCACCGCCACGCGCCAGCGCCGGTCGGCCAGCGTTCGGCAGATGGCCTCACCGATCCCGGCACCACCGCCGGTCACGAGGACGACCCCGCCCGGCAGGGATTCCATCGCAGTCGGACTCAATGGACCACCTCCTTCAGGGCCGGGTAGAGCGCTCGGAACGTCCGGTACGGTCGCTCATAGCCGTCGTGCTCGCGGGGCTCGATCGTCTCGCCGACCTGGACGAACCGCTCGATCTCGCCCCAGTTGGTGAACACCCCGACGCCCATGCCGGCGGCGAAGGCCGCCCCCAGCGCCGAGCCGGGATGCGATCGAAGGGTCTCGAGCGGGAGTCCGATGACGTCCGCCGTGATCTGCTTCCAGAGGCGGGAGCGCGCGCCGCCATTGGTGACGCGCACGCGCCGGGGGACCTGGCCCAGCTCGGCGAATACGTCGAGGTGGTGACGGAAGCCGAAGGCGATCCCCTCGAGCACCGCCCGGAAGAGATGGCCCCGCTCGGTGGCGAGGGTCAGTCCGATGAACGCACCGCGAGCGTCGGGATCGTGGATCGGTGTCTTCTCGCCCAGCATGTAGGGAAGGGCGACCACGCCACCGGCGCCCGGCCCCACCGCCGTGGCCTCCGCATCCAGCACATCCAGCGACGCTCCGCCGGCCAGCGTCGTCTGGAACCAGCGGATGAAGCTCCCCGACGTGGCCATGCAGCCGTTGGGCAGGTACAGCCCGGGAACCAGGTGGTAATCGAGGTAGAGCCGCCCCTCGATGATCGGCTCCGCGGTCGTCAGCAGGATGTCGCCGGCACCGCCCAGCTTCACGAGGAGGTCGCCCTCCCGGACCAGTCCGGCGGCGAACGCCGAACCGACATGGTCGGCACTCCCCGCGACCACGGGCGTGCCGGCGCGCAGGCCCGTCTCCGCGGCCGCCGACTCGGTCAGGACGCCGACGACCTCTTCCGCGCGGCGAATGGTCGGCAGGAACTCGGGATCCAGGCCGGCGGCGTCGAGAATGTCGGGGGCCCAGGCGCGTGTCTCGAGATCGAACAGCCCGCTCTCGAGTGCCCAGTTGGCCTCGACGGATCGTTCGCCGGTGAGCATCCGGACGATCGTGTCGTACGAGCCGGCGACCGTCCGCGTCCGCGCCCAGGCCTCCGGTTCGTGGCGCTGCAGCCACAGGAGGGTCGGCGCCACGGACTGCTGGGTGATCGAGGACCCGGTGCGCTCGAGGATCCGCGCACCCGCGAGGCGCGAGCGCAGCTCCTCGATCTCGCCACCGGCACGCGCGTCGTTCTGCTGGATGGAGCGGCGGATGGGGCGGCCGTCGGCGTCGTGCAGGATGACCGCGGGGACCATCCCGCTCACGCCGATCGCCGCGGTCTCACGGTCCCCGGTGATCTCCCCGGGGAGCTTCCCGTAGAGCTCCCGGGAGAGCGACACCACATTGGCCCACCATTCGCCGACCTCCTCCTCGGCCCATCCGGGATGGTCGGCATGGAGGGTGGCGGGGCGCTCGGCCTCGGCGACGAGCCCGCGGGCCGGGTCCAGGAGGATCCCCTTCGTCGCGGTCGTCCCGATGTCGATGCCCAGCAGGAAGGTCACGCCCGAGCCGCCTCGATGAAGCGCCGTACGCGCTCGGCGTCGACCGGGTTCCAGGTGTAGCCGTCCACCTTGAGGTCGCTGCCCACGATGCACCCGTCGGCGACCGCCAGGAACGCGCCGATGTTCGTCGACTTCGCGCCCGTGTTGACGAGGACGGGGATGCCGTCGTCGACGGCCTCGCGGGCCTCCCGCAGCGCGGCGATGTCCGGCTCCGCGCCGGCCATCGGGCCGGAGATGAGGATCGCGTCGGCGAGGCTCGAGACCGCGGCGGATCGTGCTGCCGCTCCGACGCTCCGGCCACCGATGGGTGAGGCGAATTCCGGGGTGACGTTCATCAGGATCGCGATGTCGGAGTCGAGCCGACGGCGCTCGCGAAGGAGCCCGGCCGCGTCCGTATTCCAGAGCCCCATGTCGGACTCGTAGACGCCGGTCGCGACCTCACGCATGAAGCTCGCGCCGGTGGACACGCCGATCGCCAGGGCGGCACGGGCATCCCACA
>JANNUK010000320.1:0-7119 GCA_031395155.1 Chloroflexota bacterium
CGGTGGCGGCGATGACCTTGGTGGTACGGCGCATGGCGTGGCTCCTTCGTCTTGATCAGGCGGCCTCATGTGGGGTCGCGTCGGGTAGATTTTCACCATCGCTGCTGAATGTGGCCTGACGCCGCCTGACGGTCGTTCAGGGTGGCGATGGGCTGTTGTTCAGCCCACGTTCAGCCCAGCCCGACGAAGATGACCCCAGCGCCCCGGGCCAACGGAGTGCAGGCGAGGTAGCCATGAAGCTGCTCCTGATCGAGGACGACCGGAAGATCGCGACCGCCGTCAAGCGCGGTCTCGAGGCCGAGGGCTTCACGGTCGAGGTCGTCGCGGACGGCACCGACGGGCTGTGGCAGGCCACCGAGGGCGCCTACGACCTGATCGTGCTCGACGTCATGCTGCCCGGCCGCAGCGGGTACCAGATCTGCGCCGATCTGCGCGACGCCGGGGACTGGACGCCGATCCTCATGCTCACGGCGAAGGCCGGCGACCTCGACGAGACCCATGCGCTCGATACCGGTGCAGACGACTACCTGGCAAAGCCGTTCTCGTTTCCGGTGCTCGTCGCCCGGGTCCGGGCGCTGTTGCGTCGAGCTACCGGACGCAACCCCGTCCCGTCGGACCTCGGCGATCTCCACATCGATCCCGGCCAACGCCGGGTTCGACGGGGCACCGTCGAACTTGCGCTCACCTCCCGCGAGTTCGACGTGCTCGAGTTCCTCGTCCGGCGGGCGGGCCAGGTGCTGGCCAAGCACGAAATCCTCGCGGGGGTGTGGGACTACGACTTCGATGGCGACCCTAATATCGTCGAGGTCTACATCAGCAGGCTTCGTCGCAAGATCGACGGCCCCTTCGAGCGGCCCATCATCGAGACCGTGCGCGGAGCGGGCTACCGCGTCGCGCCGCCGTGATCCGCGGCCGGGCGTGGAGCCGATTGCTGGGATCGACGGCCACGGTCCGGTTCCGGATCACCGTGCTCGCCACGCTCGCGGTGCTGACGGTGCTGGGCATCGCGAGTGCCGGCCTCATCGTGGCCCAGCGTCAGACGCTCACCCAGGGCCTCGATGAAGCCGCGAGCCAGCGGGTCGCCGAGATCGAGGCTCTCGTGGTCGCCGGTCGCGTGCCGGCGACCCTGACCGGCCTTGGCGACGACGACACGGTCGCCCAGGTGGTGCTCGCGGACGGCATCGTGGTCGCCTCGAGTGCGAACGCTGTCGGCCTGCCACCCATCGCCGAGCCACCGCCGTCCGCCTCCAGTGAGGTGGTGCGCACGGTGAACCTCCGGTCAAACGCGGAATCCACCTTCCGGCTCGTGTCACGCCGAGTCGATGGCCCCGGCGGACCGGCGATCATCCACGTCGCAGCGCTGCTTGATGAGGTCGACGAGAGCGCCCGCGTCGTCGCGTCGTCGTTGACGATCGTCGTCCCATCAGCCGCTGTGATCCTGGCCGCGCTGGTTTGGTGGCTGGTTGGGCGTACCCTTCGACCCGTTGAAGCGATCCGGGCGGACGTCGCCGACTTCGACTCGCTCGATCTCCAGCGGCGGGTTCCGGAGCCGAGCGGCGATGACGAGATCGCTCGCCTCGCACGGACCATGAATGCGATGCTCGATCGTATCGAGGTCGCTGCACGACGCCAGCAAGCCTTCGTCGCCGACGCGTCACATGAGCTCCGCAGTCCGCTGACCCGCATCCGCTCCGAGATCGAAGTCGGCCTTGCCCACCCCGACCGCGCGGATCTCTCGGCCACAGCCCGCAGCGTCCTGGAGGAGACGGCCGCGCTCGAGCGCCTCGTGGAGGACCTCCTCCACCTGGCCCACAGCGACTCGACGGTGGGTAACGCGACCGCGGGCAGCCGGCGCCACGAACCAGTGGACCTCGACGACCTGGTTCTGTCCGAGGCTCGGCGGCTGCGCGAGTCGCGGCGCGTGACCGTCGACGTGAGCGGGGTCACGGCTGCCCAGATCCACGGTGATGCCGACCAGCTCAGGCGAGTCGTTCGCAACCTCGTGGATAACGCGGCACGGCATGCCACGGAGACCGTGACGATCACGTTGGCCGAGCGCGGTGACGAGGCTGTGCTGGCGGTTGTCGACGACGGTCCTGGGATCCCCGAAGACCAGCACGATCGGGTCTTCGAGCGCTTCACACGCCTCGACGACGCACGCGACCGGGCGAGAGGCGGGACGGGCCTCGGCCTGGCGATCTGCCGGGACATCGTTCGCCGCCACGGTGGGACGATCGTCATCGACTCGGGCCATTGGCCGGGCGCTCGGTTCGTGGTCAACCTCCCCTTGTAAGGGACTGGATCACCCACCTATCGGTGGACTGCGGCGGGTCCAGGTCTCGGGCGCGCTTCCGTGACCGGGAACGGGCGCCATCGCTCCGGTAGCGAGCATTCGACGCGGGTGTCGTCATCGGGTTGTCACCGGGCGGTACCAACGTGGCACGCACACATCGTTCCTGGATCGCCGGAGGGCTGCTTGAACGCCGCTGCAGGATTCCTCGGGGCCCTCCGCTCGCGGTGACCGGCTGCGTGTCCGACCCGACTGAACCGTCTACGTCGCCCCCGGCGCCATCACCGACCGTCGCGCCGCTCGATGTGTTTCCTCCGGCACCGTCCGTGCCGGACGGTCCACTCGCGGCGGACGTCCGCGATGCGGCGGACGGGCTGGTCGATTCACTGCTGGCCGGTGGTTTCGATGCCGAAGCTGTCGCGACCATCGGCGCCTCAGAGGACGCTCGTCTCGGCTGGTTCGTATCCGATCTCCTGCGCTTCGTCCAGGGAAGCGATCGACAGGACTCGCTGGTGTCGGCGTTCCAGAATCTCACGGGCATCGACCCGCGCGAGCTCCCCGGGTTCGCTGCGAGCCCGTGGAAGAGCGCGACCGATGCGCTCATCGCCTGGGATCTGCCGGCGCCGCCCGGGTATCGAGAGCTCAAAGGCCGGATCTTCGTGGAGGTGGAGCCCGGCTGGGCGCCGTTCTTCGACGACGTCGATGCGGCCCTCGATTGGCGACACCTGTCGTGGGGCGGTGTGGCGATCGACGATCGACCGCTCGGCGATGGCGCTCCATGCCCTCGCGGCTGCATCCCCGCGCTCGATGACCCCGCCTTGACCGTGGCCGCGGAGGGCGACTGGTATCCAGACGAGCGGATCGTCTTCGGGCTGGTGATCGGTTCTGACGAGGTCGCGCTGCCGAGGAACATCATGGAGATCCACGAGATGGTCAACATGACCGTCGGTGGACGCCGTCTCGGGATCCCCTATTGCACCCTGTGCGGATCCGCCCAGGCGTATCTGACCGATTCGGTCCCGGACGACATCGATGTGCCTGTCCTCCGCACCTCCGGCCTCCTGGTCCGCTCGAACAAGGTGATGTACGACCTGGTGACGAGATCGGTGTTCGACACCTTCACCGGGCGGGCACGCAGTGGCCGATCGACTATCTGGCCTCGAGTCGAGAGTGGACAGACGATCTCGTGGCGCGCGCGCGACGGCTTCGAGGAGGTGCTGCTGCTCGCTGCCCAGCGAGGCGACGAAGCGTCGCGCGAATGGACGCTGTGGCGGCTCGCGCACGTCGAGCTTTACACGGGCGATTGGCCTTCGGCGCAACGTCGCCTCGAGGAAGGTCGCGCGCTGGCTGACGCGGGCGGGCGGACCCAGAACCTGGCAGTCTACGAGGCCGTCCGCGCGCTCGTGGAGGCCCATCTCGGTCTCGATGCCACAGCCCGCCTGTCCGCCCAGCATGCGCTCGAGCCGCGGCAACGGACGGCGCCCCGGGTGCGATCAGCCGTCCGCGTGACCCGAGAGCGTCGTTCTCTGCGCGTCCATGCCCGTTCGGGCTCCCACGATGAGCAGAACGGATCCGAGGACGGCCGTCGCGACAAACGCCAGTCGGTTGAGCAGCGCGGCCGCCAGGGCCACGTCGGGCGGCAGTCCCAGGGTCGCGAACAGCACGGAGAGGGCCCCCTCCTGGATGCCGATACCGTTTGGCGAGAGGGGCACCGCGAGGCTGAGCCGGGCGACCGCGAGGGCCGCCAGGACCTCGACCGGTCGGGCGGCCGACGGCGCGTGGACCGCGGCGACGAGAGCGAGGCCAAGCAGGAGGCTGATCGCGTGGAACGCGAGACCGAGGCCGACCCCGTCCCGAAGAACCGAAACCCGCTGGTTGCCGCCCTGCCCGGCAAAGATCGGGTCCAACCACCGGGCAAACCGCAGCGCGGTACCGGCCCGCAGCGCGGCACCGCCCCGCGGCGCTGCACGCGTCGAGAGGACGGCGATCCCGGCGATGGCAGCGAACCCCACGAGCGAAACGGCCATGAGCAACGGACCGCGCCCCTCGATCGGGAGCGCGACGAGGCCAGCGGCGCCGATGATGACGAGGGCCACGATGCTGGTGAGTCGCTGGACGAGAACCGGTCGAGCAAGGCGGGCGCGACCCGGTCCCGGATCGACCGCGGCGACGCGGAACACATCGGCGCCGACGTTGGCCGGCGTCAGCGCACCGAGCGCCTGGGCTGCGTAGTACAGCCGGATCGTGCTGCGCGCGTCGAGGCGGACGCCGCCAAGGCGGGACGTCAGCCGCTGCCAGGAGAGCGCCGCGACGAGGTGAACGGCCACGAGACCGACCATCGCGGGCACGGCCAGCGCCAGGTTGACGCTCGACAGGCGATCGCCGACCGACGCGACATCGAACCACGCCACCACGACGACGAGCAATCCCAGCCCGAGCCCCCATCGAAGCGCAGTCCGGGCCCGTCGGCTCATGCGCTCGCTTCGCCAAGCGCGGTCCCAAGGCCGGCGAGCACGCTTGATGGGGTGGGATCCGCCGCCACAAGGCCGTGTTCGGCAAGCCAGTGGAGGCACTTCTCGGCATACGGGATGGGCACGATCGGGATGCCGGCCCGATCGGCGAAGAGGAGGCTGTGGTAGCGCATGCACACCGCTGCGGCAAACGCCTCGAAGACCGCGAGCAGGTCGGCGGGATCATCGGGCGGGACCAGCACACGCACACGGGGCCGTTCGGCCGCGAGGCGGCGCGCGGCGATCTCGTCATTGTGGGCAGCCACGAACGGGTGGCGGCTCAGCGGCACGAGGCAGAAATCGACGCCGGGCAGCGCGTCGATCGCGGCCAGGACGGCACCGTGCACGCGATCCGCGAGGGCGGGGTCGACCGCCGTGAGACAGAGCCCGACCACCGGCCGACGATCCGGGTCGAGCCCGATCGAGCGGAGTCGGCGCAGGCCGGCCTCCCTGCCGGCGGACGGCACCAGCGACGAGAGATCGGGCTGGAGCCTTGCGTCGACGCCGAGCTTCGCCAGGACGGCCCGCGAATCGGCGTCGCGGACGGTGACCGACATCGCGCGAGCGCCGAGCATCGCCAACAGGCGGGCCGACGAGGCGGGCATGTCCCGGTCGACCCCGATCCCGAGAAGGGCGACGCCCCGACCGGTCGCCGCGACCAGCAATCCGGAAAGCGGCAGCAGGCGACCGAGCGCCCCCATGTCGCGCCCGAACAAGCCGCCGCCGCCGATGACCAATCCGCGGTGCGTCAGGATCGCCCGGGGTGCTGCGGCGATACCGATGCTGCGGACGTCGTGGACGGCCGCCGTCTCGGCCGGCGCGCGAGAGACGACCGTGATCCCGTCGCGCCCGAGCAGGCGCAGCATCCCCGCCAGCATGGCCTCGTCACCGGTGTTGCGGTAGCCGTATCCCCCGACAACGAGCGTCGGTCGCGGCGGAAGTCGAGCGGGAAACGGGATCACGGCGACGCCGGCCGCGCAGCACCCGCCCTCACCATCACGATGTACGGTCCTTCGGCGCGGGCGACGTGGAACCCGAGCAGCTCGAGGCGTGCCCGGCGGGCGTCGTACGTCTGGTCCCGGCGCAGGATCACGGCCCCCACCCGGTAGTCGGCCACGAGGACGGCCGGATCGAGCAGGCGCAGCGACGACGACGCGCCGCCCGGCGTGAGATCGGTCACCCGGAGCGACAGATCCGACCCCGGGCTCGTGATCAGGAGGCCGCCGGTCTCCGTGGCGACGAACGTCCCGTTGGCGAGGGTCAGGCGAAGTCGCGGCTCGGTGCGGCCCATGCGTGCGAACGTCAATTCGGCGACCGACCCGTTGACCGACGTGTCGATCACGGCGATGCCCGTGAGTGGGCGGACCTCGATCTGCATCCCGCCCACGGCGACGGGCGTCGTTGCCGCCAGGTCGAGATCGAACGACGTCGCGCCACGCTGGACCGTCACCTGCTGCCGGTAGTCGATGGGCGCCCCCTGGCGTGTCCCCGTCCAATGGGTCACGACCACGGCCGAATCCGCGGTGATGGTGCGCTCGAAACCTGCGGGCGAGAGCGACGGGAGACTGGCCAGCGTGTGGCCTTCGGCGTCGAGGATGATGCTCGAGGCCGGCACGAGCCTCAGGAGGTCGAGGTACTCGCCGCCGTGGTTCGCAGCGACGATGAGCGCCCGGGGCTGCTCACCCTCGGGCGCGGGCGCGCCGTCGGTCATCGTGAGCACGAACGATTCGTTGACGACGGTGAGGTTGCCGCGGAGGAGCGCGTCGGCAGCAAGGCTGCGGTCCCACTCCACCGGCCGGAACGCGTAGCGCACCTGGCTGCTGAAGAGCGCGGGCCGGCCGGTGAGGCCTTCGACCCATTTGGCCTCGCGCACCGGCGCCAGGATGGTCACGCCAGGGACCAGCCGAGAGTCGGTCCATGCCGCGGCGGCGGCCAGCGCACGGTCGTCGGGCAACCGATACCCCTGCGCCTGGCTCTGGTAGCTGGCGATGCTGAACGGCGCGATTACGACGATGGCCAGCCCGATCGCAACGACGCCTTGTTCGCGGTTCGCCCACGCGGGTCGGCGCCGCGCCACCCAGACCCCGGCTGCGCCGAGGCTCCCGGCCGCGGCGACGACGAGTGGCGCGAGGAGCAGCGGCACGAACCGCGGATAGTCCGTGGAGGCCCCGCTGAGCGCCGAGAACCCATACATTACCCACGAGGCCCCGAGCCACGCAGCAAGGACGGTCCAGGCGTCGCGCCGCGCGGGAAGCCGGCGGGCGATTGCGAGACGGGCAGCCCAGGTGCCGACCGACAGCAGGCCGATGCCGATGATTG
>JANNUK010000322.1:0-5800 GCA_031395155.1 Chloroflexota bacterium
CGTCGTTCTTCTCGCGGCCTGGCTCGGGAGCCGCAGGCTGTAGTCGCGGGCTAGAACAACCCGACGATATTCCCGTCCGCGTCGACGTCGATGTTCTCGCCGCCCGGCACCGACGGCAGGCCCGGCATCGTGCGCATCTCGCCCACAAGTGGGGTCACAAAGCCGGCGCCCGCCGACAGGCGGACCTCGCGGATCGGGAGGCGAAAGCCGGTGGGGCGGCCCTTGAGCGACGCGTCGTGGCTGAGCGAGTACTGGGTCTTGGCCATGCACACGGGCAGGTGCCCGAAGCCCATCTCCTCGTACAGCTTGAGCGCCTTCGCCGCGGCAGGCGACAGGTCCACGCCGTCGGCGCCGTAGATCTTCGTCGCGACCGCCTCGATCTTGTCGGCCAGCGGCGCGTCGTCCGGGTATAGGAGCTGGAAGTTCGGGGCGCCTTCTTCGGCGGCCGCCCAGACGGCCCGGGCCAGGTCCTCGGCACCCGCTCCGCCATCGGTGAAGTGGCGGGCGAGGACGGCGTCGCGCGCCCCCGCCGCCAGCGACACCTCGCGGATCGCCTCGACCTCGGCCGGGGTATCGGTCGGGAACGAGTTGATCGCCACGACCACCGGCACGCCGAAGACGGTGACGTTCTCGATCTGCTTGGCGAGGTTGGCGGCACCGGCACGGACGGCCGCCACGTTCTCTTCGAGGAGCGTCGCATCGAGCGGCTTGCCGGCGACGATCTTGCCGACACCGCCGTGCATCTTGAGCGCGCGGACCGTGGCGACGACCACCGCGGCATCGGGCCGCAGCCCGGACGCGCGGCACTTGATGTCGAAGAACTTCTCGGCGCCCATGTCGGCCCCGAACCCGGCCTCGGTGCAGACGATCTCGTTCGTGGCCAGCGCCAGCCGGTCCGCGAGCACGGAGTTGTTGCCGTGGGCGATGTTCGCGAACGGCCCGCAGTGGACGAACGCCGGCCCGCCCTCGAGCGTCTGGAGCAGGTTCGGCTTGATCGCGTCGGTCAGGAGCGCGGTCATCGCGCCGGCGACGCGGAGGTCGTCGGCGGTCACGGGTCGGCCGTCGACCGTCGTCGCCAGCACGATCCGACCGAGCCGCACCCGGAGATCGGCCAGATCGGAGGCCAGCGCCAGGACGGCCATGACCTCCGAGGCCACGGTGATGACGAATTCCGTCTCGCGCGGCACGCCGTTCTCGCGCCCGCCGAGGCCGATGACCACGCGCCGGATCGCCCGGTCGCTGATGTCGACGACGCGCGGCCAGAGGATCGACTGCGGGTCGATCCCGAGGCGATTCTTGTGGTGCAGGTGGTTGTCGAGGAACGCGGCGGCCAGGTTGTGCGCGGCACCGATCGCGTGGACGTCGCCGGTCAGGTGGAGATTGAAGTCCTCCATCGGGATGACCTGGCTGTAGCCGCCGCCGGCGGCGCCACCCTTGATCCCGAACACCGGACCCAGCGACGGCTGGCGGATCGCCACAGCGGCGCGCTTCCCGATCCGGTTGAGACCCTGGGTGAGGCCGATCGTCGTCGTCGTCTTGCCTTCACCCAGCGGCGTGGGCGAGATCGCCGTCACGACGACATACTTCCCGCGCGGATTCGCCCCCTCGAGGCGGCGGATCGCCGCGATCGTCACCTTCGCCTTCGTTCGGCCGTACGGCTCGACCTCCTCGTCGTGGAGGCCCAGGTCGCGGGCAACGTCGGCGATGGGCCGCGGGCTGACGGAGCGCGCGATCTCGAGGTCGGACGGGAAACTCATGCGATTGGGCGATGCCTCTAGAAGAGCGTGAGGTACTGATCGACCTCCCAGGCGCCGACCGCATTGTGATACCGGACCCACTCGCGGCGCTTGATCTTGCTGAATTCCGCGGCCAGCGGCGCACCGAGGGCCGACTGGACGACCGGGTCCGCATCGAACTCATCGATCGATTCCTGGAGCGATTGCGGGATCACCTTGATGCCCTTCGCCTTCATCTCGTCGAGACTCATCTCGTACATGTTCGTGCCGATCCACGGCTCGCCCGGATCGAGGTTGCGCTCGATGCCGTCGATGCCCGCGGCGATCATGCCGGCGAGGGCGAGGTACGGATTCACGGCGCCGGAGACGGCCCGGCACTCGAACCGGCCCGGATCCGGCGTCCGGAACATCTGGGTCCGGTTGTTGTCGCCGTAGGTGATGAACGCCGGGGTCCAGGTGAAGCCCGATGTGCTGCCCGTCAGGTACTCGCCGACCGACAGGCGCTTGTAGCAGTTGACCGTTGGGGCAAGGAGCGCCGCGAGGGCGCGCGCATGGGCCAGGAGACCCGCGAGGAACTGGTAGGCGAGCTTCGACTGGCCGAGGCCGCGCACGTCGGTATCGTCCAGGAAGGCGTTGTTGCCCTTCTTGTCCCAGAGCGACATGTGCATGTGGCTGCCGTTGCCGGTGAGCCCCGCGAACGGCTTCGGCATGTGTGTCGCGATCGCGCCGTGCTTCGCGGCGACCTGGTTCGTCATCATCTTGAAGAACGTGTAGCGATCGGCGGTCGTCATCGCGTCGCTGTACTTCCAGTTGAGTTCGAACTGGGCGGTGCCGTCCTCGTGGTCGGACGCGTAGGGCTCCCAGCCGAGCGTCTCCATGTTCCGGATCAGCTCGCGCAGGTAGTGCATGCTCCCGGACAGGCCCTTGAAGTCGTAGCAGGGCTTCTCGAGCGTGTCGAACCCGGACGGGTTGAACGGCGCGATCGAGCCGTCCGCGCCGCGCGTTACGAGCATGTGCTCGGCCTCGATGCCGACGCGGAGCTCGTAGCCCGTGGCGGCAAGCCGCTCGATCTGCGCTGCCAGGGCCGTCCGCGAACAGTACGGCCAGGCCTGGGCGTCGACTTCGATATTGCAGGCGAAGCGGGCGACGCCGGTCTCCCAGGGCACCACGGTGTACGTGTCGAGGTCGGGCATGCCGATCATGTCGTGGCTGTGCGGCCCCTGGCCCATGCCGGCGGTCGCGGCACCGGCAAATCCGGCGCTGCCACCGACGAACTGGTCGAACGCGGACGCGGGAACGCCCTTGCAGCGTGGCGTGCCGTGGATGTCCACCCACTGGGCGAGGATGTAGTCGATGCCGTCCTTGGCCAGCTGGCTCTTGGCCTGCTTCGTGTCCATGGCTTCCTCCTCCATCCTCTTGCCGGCGCCGGTTGGTCGCGGCGGGGCGGTTCGCCGGCGCGGCCGGTTCCGTGGGCGGTCAGTGCGAGACGGCCGCCGCGGCTTTCTCGCCCAAGGGCTGATTGTTGGCGAAGCGCTCGATCGAGAACGGGGCGATGACGTCGGGCGTCCGGCCCGTGGCGATCAATTCTGCCGTACGGCGGCCCGCGGCGGGAGCCGCCTTGAACCCGTAGGTCCCCCAACCGACGTCGACGACGAAGCCACGGACATCGGGCACCGTGCCAATGATCGGCCCGAAGTCGGGGGTCATGTCGCAGATCCCGGCCCACTGGCGCAGTACCCGCGCCGATCCGGCGGCCGGGAGCAGCTCGAGGGTGTGGCGCACGCTCGATTCGAGGAAGGGCAGCGTGGAGCGGTGACTGTACGACGAGTACGGATCGATCTCGGAGCCGATGACGAGCTCGCCGCGGTCGGTCTGGTTCACGTACACGTGGAGGGTGGCCGACACGAGCACCGGGTTGAGGATCGGCTTCAACGGTTCGGTGACCATCGCCTGGAGCGGGTGGGTCACGATCGGCAGGCGGACCCCGGCCATCGCGGCGATCGTCGTCGCCCAGCCGGCCGTCGCGTTGACGACGACACCGGCGTGGATCGTGCCGCGGTTCGTCTCGACGCCGGTGACCGCTCCGTCGGCGATGTTCACGCCGGTCACCTCGACGCCGGTGTGGATCGCGACACCACGGCGACTCGCGGCCCGAGCGTAGCCCCAGACCACCGCGTCGTGACGGATCGTGCCGCCAGGCGGATGGTAGAGCGCCGCCATGATCGGGTGACGCGGCCGATCCGAGAGGTCGAGGGCAGGGACGAGTTCCGCGATCTCCTTGAGGTCGATGATCCGGCTGTTCACGCCGAGCACCTGGTTGGTCTCGGCGCGGATGCGGAGCCCCACGATGCCGGCCTCGGTGTGGGCGAAGGTCAGGTGGCCGTGCTGGCTGAACAGGAGGTTGTAGTCGAGTTCGACCGCGAGCTGCTCGTAGATCTTCAGCGATTCGTCGTAGAACTGGACACCCGGCTCCGTCCGGTAGTTCGAGCGGATGATCGCCGTGTTCCGGCCGCTGCCCCCGGCGCCGATGTACGACTTTTCGAGGACGGCGACGTCGGTGACACCCAGCTTCGCCAGTTCGTAGGCGATCGCGAGGCCGTGGACGCCCCCGCCGACGATGACCACGTCGTATCTGGGACGGATCTCTTCGCTCGACCACATCCGCTGCTTGCGGAACAGCGACAGCAGCGCTACCACCGGGTACCCCCCGCAAGAGCGTCGATCGCCCGCTGTCCGGCGGGCCGGACCCCGTGGACCGCGCCGAGATGGAGGAGCGCCTCGAACAGGTACGCGGCCTGGTCGCGGGCGACGAGGAGTTCAAATCCGGGGACGTCCCCGACGTCGCGACGGGCAAACGTGACGCGGACGTTGCCCATCGGTGCCATCGCGATCCGGCCGTCCGGGAATCGATCCGCGGCCAGGTCGACGGCACAGATCTCGATCAGCAGCTCACGGGCGGCCGGTCCGACGACGCGGATCCCGGCGAGTCCGGACGAGAGATTCGTGACGGTGCCCCCGGCGGCCTCGACGGCGGCAGTGATGGAGGCGGCCGCCGCTCCACCCGCTCCAGCCGCGCCGCCCGCGGCGACGATCAGCAGGGTCTCGTCGGGGGCCAGCGCCCAGGATCGGAGGGGCGTCCCGGCGGGAACGGCCGAGGTCGTCTCGCCGAGCGGCGCACCGATCCCCAGCTCATCGAGGATCCGTCGCCCACCCGGTCCCTTGACCGCCAGCTTGTCGGTAGGCCCCCAGTCGGCGACCACACACGCCGACGTCGCCGCGGCGATCTCAGCCGACACGTCGCCGTAGTCGGCTGCCCACTGGGTGGTCTCGTCGAGCCAGTTCGCGCCGAGGCGCGCACCCGGACCGGCGAGGGCGCTGCGACGGACGGGGGTGGTGTCTGCGGTGGTCATGCTCATGCCCGCAGCCGCACGCCTTCCGGGTCGTAGAACGGCCTGGTCTGGAGCGTGGCCGTGACGGTTCGATCATCGTGGCGGATGACGATCGGCGTCCCGGTCTCGAAGGGACCGATACTCATCCAGGCCATCCCGATCGCCTTCCCGAGGAACGGGCTCCACTTGGCGCTCGTGACCCGGCCGATGAGTTTGCCCTCGCGAACGATCCCCGCCCCCTCGTGGGGGACCGGCCGTCCAGCGGCCTCGAAGCCGATGAGGTTGGATCGTGCTCCGGTCGATTCGGCACGGGCGATCGCCACCCGACCGACGAAGTCGGGCTTGTCCGCCTTGACGAGCCAGCCGAGCCCCGATTCGATGGGCCCGGACAGGGCATCCGTGTCCTGGCTGACGATGAGGTGCTGCTTCTCGAGGCGGAGGACGCGCTGGGCTTCGACACCGAACGGCGCGATCCCGAGGTCCTTGCCGGCTTCCATCAGCGCCTCCCAGACGTGGGTGCCGTAATCGGCCGGGACGTGGATCTCGTAGCCCAGTTCGCCCACGAACCCGATCCGGAGGATCGTCGCCGGTACGCCGGCCACGCGGATCTCGGCGGCGGCGAGGTAGGGCATGGCGGCCTTCGAGACATCGGCGTCGGTCACGCGCGAGAGCACC
>JANNUK010000398.1:0-2409 GCA_031395155.1 Chloroflexota bacterium
CGGAGCAAGCAACACCCCCGCACCCGCACCGACCCCTCCACCGACCCCGGTGCCGACGGTCACGCCCCCACCCCCCGCGACCCCTGCTCCGGCCGCGACCGAGGCCTCCGGCGATCCACCCACGACATCTCCGACCGTGGAGCCGTCCCCGACGACGGCCGCCCTCGCCTCGAGTGGATCGAGCCCGGACGCGAGCCCGGACGCGGGCCCGGGCCCCGTAGATGGCCAACCGGGGAACGACGATGATGGCGACGGCGGGCCACTCGCGATCGCCGTGCTCCTCGGAGTCGCGCTCGCAGTCGGCGTCGTCGGCAGGATGATCCTGGCCAGGCGCGGGCACGGCTGACCCTTCCGGCCGCCCGCCGCGGCATCAGTCGCGTGGTTCGCGAATCAGCCGGCCACGACGCGAGATCGCGTGCGTCGCGAGTGCCGCGACACCCATCGCCACGAGGGCTCGCTCGGCCGTCGGCATCGGGCGGACAGCCGTCAGGAACTGGTCCGCGCGGGCACGGTCGACTTGACGCAACAGGGCCTGGCCGCGCGGAGTGAGCACAAGCGTTCGCTGCCGCCGGTCCTCCGGCTCCTCGCGGCGCTCAACGAGCCGCCGCTTCGACAACCCGTCCACCAGCCGACTCGTCGCCGACGGTGACCGGCTGAGCACCTCGGCCAGCTCTCCGATCGTCGTCGTGCCTCCATCGGCCAGGACGTACAGCGCCGCGAGCTGGGTGAAACCGAGGCGAAGGCCGCCGAGTTGGGACGCAAACCCGACGACGAGCTCGCGCCACAGCGCGCGTCCCATCGCCACGCGTTCCGAGATCTGACGCACGTTCTGGATCCGTGTTCCGGCGGCGATGATCGGCGCAGCCAGGTCCGCCTCGAACCGACGGGTGATCGCTCGGACCGGTACCGCGCGGCGATTGACCCGACGTGGACGCCCCGGTGGCGGGGTGCTGCTCATGGCCAGAGCGTACATCGAAATCGTGCACGGATGCGTGCAGCGGCGCACGCAATGCACGCTCGCGGGCGCTCCGGGGATGCGACGATCGGCCCAATGAACTCGTACGCATTCGTCTTCCCCGGACAGGGTTCCCAATCCGTGGGCATGGGCCGCGCCCTGGCCGAGACCTCCGCCGCCGCCCGGTCAATCCTTGATCGCGCCGACGCCGCCCTCGGACAGCCCATCAGCCGGCTCGCGTGGGACGGCCCGGCCGACCAGCTCGACCGCACGGAGAATGCCCAGCCGGCGCTCCTGGCGACGTCGATCGCCTACCTCGCGGCCCTTCGCGAGCGCTGGGCGGACATGGGCCTCGAAGCCCCCGAGCCGCGCTTCGCGGCCGGCCACTCGATGGGCCAGTATTCGGCTCTCGTCGCAGCCGGTGCGCTGTCTCTCGAGGACGGCGTCCGCCTGGTCCGCGAACGCGGGCGCCAGATGCAGGCATCCGGTGGCGCCAGTGACGGGGCGATGGCGGCCATCATCGGCCTCGACGACGCCGCCATTCCCGAGCTGGTGGCGCAAGCGACCGCGAACGGCGTCTTCGGCGTCGCGAACCGCAACGCCCCGGGCCAGGTCGTCGTGTCCGGCGAGCGGGCGGCCATCGAGGCGAGTGCCGAGATCGCGAAGGTGCTCGGGGCACGCAAGGCGATGATCCTGCCCGTGTCGGTTGCCGCGCACTCGCCCCTCATGGCCGATGCGGCGGCCGCGATGAGCCGCGTCCTCGCGTCGATCGAGTTTCACGACCCGTCCCCACGCCTCCTGGCCAACGCCGACGCACGCCCGATCGCGACCGCCGAGGACTGCCGCGCGGAACTTGTCGAGCACCTCACGACCGGCGTCGACTGGGTCCGCGCCGTCGAGCGGATGGCCGCGGATGGCGTCACCACGTTCATCGAGGTCGGCCCCGGACGTGTCCTGACGGGGCTGATCAAGCGGATCGCGCCGGACAGCGACGCGATCGCGCTCGATGACCCCTCCGCGACCGATCGCCTGTTCATCCCCTTCGCCCAGGAGCCGGCCGCAGCCGGCGACTCCGCCTGACCGCAGTCCCAGGGAGGATCCAGCTACCGTGCGAACACCCGATTACAATCGCCGCGTTGTCGTGACAGGCCTCGGCGTGATCAGCTCCGTCGGCAACGACGTCGATACCGCCTGGTCGAATCTCCTGAACGGCGTCTCCGGGATCGGGACGATCACCCGCTTCGACCCGACGCCCTACGACGCCAAGCTGGGCGGAGAGGTCAAGGACTTCGTCGCGTCAGCGTGGATGGATGCAAAGGCCGCACGGCGAAGCGAGTCCAGCCTGCATTTCGGCGTGGCTGCGGCCAAGCAATCCCTCGCCGACAGCGGTTTCGAGATCACCGACCAGAACCGAACCGATGTCGGGGTCGTATTTGGCTCGGGGGCCGGCGGGC
>JANNUK010000423.1:0-2070 GCA_031395155.1 Chloroflexota bacterium
TCGGGTTCGGTGGCCAGAACACCGCGTTGATCTTCCGACGGTGGGTCGGATGACCGACGAGTCGATGACGTCCGGCACGGCCGACGCCGGCTCGGGCAACCCCGGCTCGAGCAACGCCGGCTCGGGCAACCCGGGCGACCAATCGCTGCTCGCGCTCGTCGACCGCCTGGCCACCCTGCTCGACAAGAGCGACCTGACCGAGCTCGAGGTGGAGGTCGGCGGCACGGCCGTCGTCCTGCGCAAGCCGGAGGCGCTGGCCCCGCTCGTGGCCGTCGTCGCCGCCGCGGGACCCGTTTCGACCGAGCCGGCCGGGACGGCCGCAGCAGATCCGTCCGGACGCGAGCACACGGCCCCGACGCGTCCGTCGGTGCGCGCGCCACTCACCGGCATCTACTGGGGCGCGCCGTCGCCCGGTTCTGCGCCGTACGTCCAGGTGGGCGGCGAGGTCGCGATCGGCCAGGTGGTTGGCCTGATCGAGGCGATGAAGCTGTTCAATGAGATCAAGTCGGACCTTGCCGGGCGTGTCGTCCGGGTGGTGGCCGAGAACGGCCAGCTCGTCAAGGCCAAGCAATCGCTGATCGAAGTGGAGCCGCTGTTAGCGCCGTCCGCGCCGCCCATGTCACCGGTTGGGGAAGCTACGCGCCGTCGCAGGTCCTGACCAACGCCGATCTCGAGCGGATGGTCGACACCTCCGACGAGTGGATCGTCAGCCGGACCGGCATCCGCGAACGGCGCGTCGCCGCCGCCCACGAGACCACGGCATCGATGGCGTCGGTGGCCGCGCTGCGCGCGATCCACACGGCCGGAATCGAGCCCGACGACATCGACCTCATCCTCCTCGCCACGCTCACCCCGGACTACTGGATGCCCTCGACCGCGGCCCTCGTCAAGGAGGCGATCGGCAATACCCGCGCCGCGGCGATGGACGTGGCCGCGGCCTGCTCCGGGTTCGTCTATGCCTATGCCACGGCCCACGCCTACATCATGTCCGGCCTGGCCCGCAACGTTCTCGTCATCGGGGCCGAACTGCTGACGCGATTCCTCGACTACACCGATCGCAATACCTGCATCCTGTTCGGCGACGGTGCCGGCGCGGTCGTGCTGTCGGCAGCCGATTCGCCCGGTGGCGGCCTCGGGATCGAGATGACGACCGAGCCGCAGGGCGCCTACATGATCTGGCTGCCGGCCGGCGGCGCGAAGAGCCCACCGTCGGCGGAGACGATCGCCCGCGGCGAGCACTACATCCGGATGGAGGGCAAGGAGACTTATCGGTTCGCGACACGAACGCTCGCCACCACGGCGCTCGAATCGGTGCGCAAGGCCGGGCTGGAACCGGCCGACATCGACCTGATCATCCCGCACCAGGCCAACATCCGGATCGTCGAGGCGGTCGCCAAGGGCCTCGACATGCCGATGGACAAGATGTACGTCAACCTCGATCGCTACGGAAACACCTCGGCCGCGTCGGTGCCGATCGCCCTGGCCGAGGCCGTCAACGAGGGCCGCGTGAAGGTCGGCGACCGGATCGTCATCGTCGCCTTCGGCGCCGGGTTCACCTCGGGCGCGGTCACGATCCAATGGACGGCCGACCCGGCGCGCGGGCCGCGCGGGCACGCCGCGGTGGATCCCGAGAACGTCCACGTCCGGCTCCCCGTCGACTGGAATTCGGTTGATCCAATCCCTGCCGCGCTGGCCGAGCTGATGGCCCGCCCCGGCTCGATCGACGTGCCCCTCGACGACGTCGTGCCCGGCGAACCTGCGCCGGTCCACGAGTCGATGCGGTCGTAGGGAATTGAGTCGGCCCGAAGCCACTCCCCGGGACACGACCGGGCTCGTCCTCGGCGCGTTCCTGGTCCTCGCGACCGTGCTCATCGTCGAGGTGGCCGGTGGGTACGCCTTTCACACGAACCCGGCGATGCGGACGCTCACGCAGGTGCTGGTCGGCGTGCTGCTGGTCCTGTGGGCGGGTGCCGCGGTCGTCCGACCAACCCTGCGGCCGCGAACCGTGCTCGCCGGACCGGTCGCCATCGCGATGGTCGCGTTCGGGGCTTCCGTCTTCGCCTCAGAGCG
>JANNUK010000444.1:0-7719 GCA_031395155.1 Chloroflexota bacterium
GACCGTACCGCCATTCAAGAAACGCTCGCGCTGCCCCACGCGCCGATCGCGGTGCCGATGCGCCCGGGACGATCGCCAGGGGCGGGTCGATCGAAGCGGGATCTGCCGGTGAGCATGCCTGTGCCCGACAGGGTTCCCATCCAGATGAGCAAGGTCGAGGCACCGCCGCTCGGCGGCGACATCCTCGAGCGACCGCGCTTGCTCGAGTGGCTTGCCACGAAGGTTCATCGCAAGGTCGTCCTCGTCGTGGCGGAGGCCGGCTACGGCAAGACGACCCTCCTTGCGGATTTCTCGCGCCGGACCCGGATCCGAACGCTCTGGTACCGGCTCGACGAGATCGATCGCGATTGGACGGCGTTCATGAGCCACCTCGTGGCCGCGGCTCGCCGGCGCGAACCCGACTTCGGACAACAGGCCTCGGCATTGCTCGCCGACCCGAGTCCGGGCGGGTCACGCCTGGACGCCGTTGTGGCGGCGTTCCTGGCGGACCTGACGGCCCTGCCCCACGACGGCACGGCGTTCATCCTTGATGACGTTCCCGCAGTGGATGACGTCCCGGAGATTGCCGAGATTCTCCGATTGCTCGTGGCCGGTGCGCCTGAGCGCGTGACGTTCGTCCTGGCCGGCCGGCGCGAGCCCGGAGTCGCACTCGGCAGGCTACGGTCTCGCGGGGAAGTCGCCGAGCTCGGGACAGAGATGCTTCGATTCGACCCGCGCGAAACGGACCGGCTCTTTCGCGACGTCTACCGGCAGCCACTTGCGCCCGATGTCGCCGCCGATCTGTCACGACGGACGGAGGGTTGGGCAGCATCGCTGGCTCTCGTGCATGCCGCCGTTCGCGACCGCGGCCGGATCGAGGTTCGGCAGTTCGTCCGCGCCCTCAGCGGCGCCGAGGGCAATCTCTACGACTACCTGGCCGAGGAGGTCGTTGGCGACCTTGATCCGGAACTCCAGTCCTTCCTCATGCGCACGTCCACGCTCGAGACCGTCACGCCGGACCTCGCTGCGATCGCCACAGGCCTGGACGCCTCGCGAGTGCGAGCGCTCATCGGCCTGGCCGAGCCGCTCGGCCTCCTCGTTCGCTCCGGAGGGTCGTCCCGAGCGGGGCATCGGTATCACCCGCTCGTTCGGGACTTCCTGACGCATCGACTCGAGGGCGCCGCCGAGCGAGCGGATATTCAGCACATCCATCAAGCGCTCGCTGTCTGGGCAGAGGGACGCGATTGGCAGCTCGCCTGTCGTCACTACGCTCGCGCCGAGGACCCTGCTTCCATCGTCCGAGTCCTCGGAAGCAGCCTCGGTCAGATCATGGGCAGTGGCGCGTACTCGAGCGCGGGGGCCTACGTCGGGACGCTGCCGCACGGGACGACGTCCGAGGCGATCGACATCATTCGCGCGCGCACGGAGCTCCAGCGAGGCGATGCGGCGACGGCACGACGGATCGCCAACGACGTGGTGGAGCGGTTCCCCGACTCAGAGTGGGCCACGCTCAACGCGATGACGATCGCGCTGGACGTGGGTCGCGTCCAGGAGGCGCTGGACCTCCGCCAGCGCCTGGTACGCCTCGGTTCGGACGAAACGCTGCTGGCCATCGCCGATGCCACGCATCGCCTCATCGAGACGTGTGGAACCGGCAACCTCGGGGTGGCCCTCGAAGCGGTGGAGCGCGTCGTCCGGATCAACGAGGCAAACGGGCAGATGCACTACCTGGGAATCAGCCACGCGAACGCTGCCGAGGTGATGCGAGCGATCGGCGATGCGGATCGAACGCTCCAGCGGGCCGACCTCGCGATCGAGTTGCTCGATGGACCGTCGGCCGGGTTCGAGCTGGGCACGGCCCGTCTCGTCCGCGGCTGGGCACTTGCCCACTTGGGTCGATTGGAGGAGGGGCGCCAGTCGGTGCGCGCGGCTCGCCGGCACGGGACGCCGGCCCAGGCCCTCGAGAGCGCCGCGATCGCGGCCGATCTCGAGACCTGGTATGCGAGCGATGATGCCGCGGCAGCGATCGTCGCCGACACCGCCTGGGACGGTCTCCTGCCGGACTTCGCGGGCCTGCACGCGCTGGCTGAACTGGCCCTGGCCCTGCGGCGCCGCGAATTGTCGCGGGCCGCCGAACTGGCCGACACGCTCTCGGATCGTCCCCTCCGGTCCGTTGTCTGCGCCGAGGCGCGAATCCTGTGCACGCGAGCCCATCTCGCGGTGCTGCGACGGACACAGGACGGCGGGGCGCTCGCGGAAACGGCTCGTCGCCTCGCCCTGCGCCAGGGATCGTGGTTCTGGGCGAGGTACGCGAGCGTCCTCCTGGGCCTCGCCGGAGATCGCGCCGAGCTGAACGGCCACATTGTGCCCGTCGCCGAACAGGATCCGGCAATCCTGAGCATCCTTGCGGAGCCCGTGTTCGATCGGGCAGGTGAGCTCGATGCGAAGGTGCTTGGCGCCATCGAAATCGAAGCCCGGCGTCGCCCGGAGCGATGGCGACCACTCCTTCGGTCGGCCCTGGCCGGATCTGATCCCCGGCTCCGCCACCTCGCAGGTGGGCTGCTCGACGAGATCGGCGAACCCTCCGACATCGCGCTCCTTCATCAGGCCGCCATCCGCGTCCCGGGACACACGGGACAGCGTCTCGGGCGCCGGCTGGCGCGCCGGCTGGCACCGCGGGTCGTCCTCGAAGACCAGGGTCGGATCGAGATTCGGATCGGGACGGAGCGCGTGGCCGGATCGTCGCTGCGGCGCAAAGTCCTGGCGCTGCTGTGCGTGCTGGTCACTCGATCGGGGTTCGCAGCGACGCGCGACGAGGTTCTCGAGGCGCTCTGGCCGGATGTGGAGCCGGACGTCGCCACGAATTCGCTGAATCAGACGATCTATTTCCTGCGCCGCGTGTTCGAACCCGACTACAAGGAGGCGCTGAGCCCGGGCTACGTTCACTACGACTCGGAGGTCGTCAGGCTCGACTCGGAGCTCGTGGAGGCCAGGAGCGCCCGCTGCCGAGCGATGGTCCGTTCGATTGGTCGCGAACCCACCGTCGAGGAGGTCGAGCGCCTGGTCGGCGAGTACCGGGGCCGGTTCGCCCTTGACTTCACCTACGAGGACTGGGCGTCCGACTATCGCGACAACCTGCACGCCGCCTATCTCAGGATCGTCGAACGGGAACTGCGACGGGCAGCCGACAGCGGGCACTACGACCGGGGGATCGCCCTCGCCCAGCGCGTGATCGACGTCGACTCGCAGGCCGACCAGATCGAGCTGGCTCTCGTGCGGCTGTATCGCCTGGCCGGCGCGCATGCTGCCGCCGCCGAGCAGTACGGGCACTACGCCGGCGTCATGCGCCGCGACCTCGGAATCGAGCCGGCTCCCCTCGAATCCGTCTGAACTCGCGTGGCGAATAGGTAGAGTGACGTATTGACCGGGGTAGTCCGGTACCCGTAAGGTCCGGCTGTCTTGCTAGTACTCAGGTACTAGGAAGCAATGTCAAGACGCTAGGACGCGCTGATGCCCCCACCTGAAATGGGCACTTAGGGTGGGGGCGGAGCGAGTAGTGCAACCGACCGGCTCATCAAGTCTGGTCGGTTTTCGTGTCTTCGGGCACGAGGGCCGCGAAGGAGGAACAACCGTGAATCCGGAAGCAAGCCTCAAGGGCTGGTAAGCGGCAAGTAGTCGAGGTATCGATAGATGAAAGCTCGCCTCATGCGGCTCGCCGTGACCCTTTCAACGGTCGCGGCCGCCGCCATCGCCGGGGGAGCATCGTTCAAGGGCTTTTAGGAGTACCGAGGGGCTATACCAGTCCCGTCTCGGACGGGGTACAGTCTTCGGGCTGAACCCATCTAGGGGTACTGGATGTCGAGGTCCCTGAAGCTCTATATCGCTGGGCTCGTGACCATGGGCGCCGTTGCGCTCGTCGTCACGAGCCTTGTGTATCCGGTGCACCCGGCCATCGGCCTGGAGCTTGACGGTGGGCCCGGGATCTCCAGCGCCGAGCGACTCATCGGCGTCGGGTTCTGGATCGTCGTCTCCCTGTTCGCCTCCGCACTCCCCGTCCAGATGCCTCGCGGCATCCTCGTGGCGGTGTCGATCGCGCCGATCGTGGCGGCGATGAATCTCGGCGGACCCGCCGCGGCGGCCCTGGTTGCACTGATCGGAACGACTGAGGTCCGCGAACTTCGCGGCCGCATCCCCTGGTACGGGACCCTTTCCAACCACGCCGGCGTCATGATTCCCGCGGCCGTGGCCGGCATCGTGATGGAAACATTGCGGACGCTCGCGACCGGCCTCCCGGCCGACCTGGTGGCCACGCTGATCGGTGCGCTCGTCTACTTCGCCCTGAACCTCATCCTCGTTTCGGGCTTGATCACACTGCGCCTGGGTGGCGACTTCCGGACCGTCCTCTTCGGCGACGTGCGGGCCTTCGCGGCGAATCTCGTGGCGCTGACCCCTCTCGGCTGGCTCATGGCCCGGATGTATGCGACCGAAGGGCTCGGCTGGTGGGCGACCCTGCTGTTCGCGCTCCCCCTCTACACGACCCGTCTCGTCTACCAGCGCCTGATGGAAATGCGCGAGATGTTCACGCAGACGATCGGCGCCCTGGCCGAGGCCGTGGACAAGCGCGATCCGTTTACCAGCAAGCACAGCCAGCGAGTCAAAGCGATTGCCGTCGACATCGGGCGCGAGATGCGCGTTGGCGACGCAGAGCTGGAGGCGCTCGAGTGGGGCGGCCTGCTTCACGACGTTGGCAAGATTGGCGTGCCGGATGCGGTGCTGCTCAAGCAGGAGCGTCTGACGCGCGAGGAGCGCATGATCATGAACGCCCACCCCGTCCTGGGTGCCCAGATCATCGCCCCGGTCACCAAGCTCGCCCCCGAGCTGCCGATCATTCGTCACCACCACGAGTGGTTCAACGGATCGGGGTATCCGGATCGCCTCCTCGGCGACGAAATTCCCAAGCTGGCCCGCATCCTGCACGTCGCCGATGCATTTGAGGCCATGACGGCTGCCCGGCCGTATCGGATGACGCCGCTCACCCCGGAACAGGCGCTGGCCGAATTGCGCAAGTTTGCGGGCGTCCAGTTCGACCCCATCGTCGTCGACGCGTTCGTCCGGACAGCCTGGGTCGACGGTGTCGCCGACCCCGGCCAGCGCCCGGCGCCGCGGCTGATCCCGCTCATCGCCCAGGCCGCCGAGCGGATGCAGATGGCTCAGGCGTCGCCGGACTCGTTGGCGGCCGGACCTCGGGGCGGCGGGACGCCGGACTCGGTCTGAATCGCGATCGCCGCCGCAGAAACCGCCGCCGCGTGGATCCGCTGAGCGACCGGTGCTGATCGTCGCGATCGTCCTGAGCCTGGCGCTCGGACTCGCTGCTCGCGGCGACATGCTGAACCTGGCCAGGATCCGCCTGCGCTGGGTTGCGGCGATCTTTGTGGCGCTCGTCATCCGGTTCGCGACCGAGGCGGCCATCGGTGCCGGTGTGGGCTTGGTCAACGACCTGCGACTGCCCCTCTACGCGGTGGCATACCTGTTGCTGCTGGCCGGCCTATGGGCCAATCGGTCGCAACCGGGACTCAGCCTTGCATTCGTCGGGATCCTCGCCAACACGGTGGCCATCCTGGTCAACGGGGGCTACATGCCGATCTGGCAGCCGAGCCTCCTCGCGGCAGGATTCAGTCCGTCCGATGTGTCGCCGACCGGATTCCACGTGCTCGTCACCTCGACGCAGTTCGAGACGACCTTCCTGTCGCGTGCCGCTCTCCTCGGCGACCTCATCCCGATCCCGCTGCCGCTCATCACGAATGTCATCTCCCTCGGAGACCTGTTCCTGTCGGCGGGGCTCGCGTTCTTCCTGTTCGCGACGGTCGTCCGTTCGCCGGCAGACCTCTTCGAGGACGAGGCGGCGTTGGTTCGACAACGGCTCGCCGACGTCGCGGTTGGCCGACGCGACGGTGGCGTCCGGGCCGAGACCGGCCTCAGGTCGGGCCTCCTCGAGGCATCCGGGCTTGGTCGACCGCTCCTGCTCGGCAGCGCGGTGGCGGGCCTGGCGGGGCCTGGGGCCGCGCCCGTCGTGCCCGTCGCGCCCGGGATTACTCGACCCGCGATACCGGCCATCCCGGCCCTGGTGGAGCGGGCCCGACACCATCCATACGTTCGGCTGGCCCTCAATCCATCCTTTTCGGCGCTCTGGGCAGGCCAGCTGGTGAGCCTGCTCGGGGACCGGATCCACCAGATCGCCCTTGCCTTTCTGGTGCTCGGCGCGACCAACTCGGCGATCGCGCTGGGTGCCGTGTTCGTGGCGGCGACCCTCCCGAACCTCCTGTTCGGTCCAATCGCCGGAACGCTGGTTGACCGCTGGGACGAGCGCGAAGTGCTCATCGTCAGCGATCTCCTGCGGGCCACGATCGTGATCCTGATCCCGATCGCCGCTCTCATCCAGATCTGGATGGTCTACCCGCTCGTCTTTCTGATGACGACGGTGTCGATCTTCTTTCGGCCGGCGCGGATCTCGGTGCTACCGAGGATCGTGGAGCGCGATGACCTGATTGTTGCCAACTCGGCCATGTGGATCGGCGAGTCGTTCGCCGACATCGGGGGATATGCGCTGGCAGGCCTGTTCGTGGCCTTCCTCGGCGCCTCGCTGCCCGTCGCGTTCTGGTTCGACGCGGTGTCGTATGTGGCGTCGGCCATCCTCATCGCGACGATCGTCGTGAGACCCCGCCCGGCGCCGGTGGACGACGGTGAGCCGCAGGTCCGGAGCATCGTCGGCGAGCTTCGAGACGGGTGGCGCTTCCTGCGCCACGAGACCGTGCTCCTGGGCAATACCCTTCAGGGAGTTGCCGGGCAGGCGATGATCGGGGTCCTCCTTGCGCTCATGCCGATCTTTGCGCGCGATGCGATCGAGGGGACGACCCTCGAACCCGCGACGGTCCTCGCCTTCCTCGAGAGTGGGATCGGGCTCGGAAATCTCATCGGCGGGTTCACGGTCGGCCTGATCGGGTCCCGGATCAGGCTCGGCCGGATGGTGATTCTCGGCTATGCGCTGACGGGGGCGCTCGTTGCCGTGCTCGGGTTGACCGGTGACCTGGGGCTTGCGTTGGGCCTGATCTTTGGCGTCGGTGCCGGCAACCTCGTCTTCGTGATCCCGAGCCAGACCCTGTTCCAGCAGCGCACGCCGCCTGAGCTGATGGGTCGCGTGATCGGGTTCCGGTTCTCGCTCGTGTTCGGCGGAATGACCGTCGCAGCGGCAGCCGCCGGGGTCCTTGGGCACCTGTTCGGACCTGGTCCCGTCATCGTGCTGTTCGGATTGACGACGGTGGCCGCCGGCCTCGCGGGCCTGCTTGTGCCGGCGCTCCGCGACGCCTGACGCAGTCACGCGCAAGCCGGGACGATCGCTCGATCCGCCTCGCAGGCGGACTTGGGGCGCGACGCGAGCCGACTCGGCGCGGCGGCGACATCGCGGGCCGATCCGCGGTTGCGCTCGGGCGGCGTCCGTTGAGTACACTGGCCGGCGTGCCCCGGAGGCGACGAACAGCCCGGTGCCCGTACCAGTGCGGAGCAGCATGACCGATCAACCGACGAGCAATGAGCCGGCAGCCGCCGGCAACGTCCCAGACGACGTCCCACCGGAGCCCGTGGCGGAGCCGGAGCCCGTGGCGGAGCCGGAGCCCGTGGCGGAGCCGGAGCCCGTGGCGGAGCCGGAGCCCGTGGCGGAGCCGGAGCCCGTGGCGGAGCCGGAGC
>JANNUK010000457.1:0-3455 GCA_031395155.1 Chloroflexota bacterium
TACCCATTCCGAAAACGGAAAGAGTCTGTTGCCCTATCTGGGCGAGGCAATTCTAACGATCTTGAGGCTCGCACTCGTGATCGCCGAACTCGCTATCGCCTCGGACTCTGCCGGCAATAGGCTGAACGCCACGCGTTCCCGTAGACAGTTGGCCACAAGGAAACCGGCATGTACGGCACGATCACTCGCGCCATCGGTCAAGTCCGCGTGATGTGGCGTCGGTCGACTGCTCTTCGCAGCGCCGCCTCGATCCATACCGGCTCGGGTATTCCGCGCAGCCCCTCACTCGTCCGGTAGAGGCGACAACGTGGGGTGTAGTCGCCCGTGTCCACGAAGCCCGGATCGACGTCCAGACCGTCTACGCGGATGGTCGGCGAGCCCGGGAAACGGTGGCTGGCGGCCACGGTTTGGTCGGTCGCGTCGATGATGCGGATGACAGCCCCTGGAGCGTGGATGGGCACGAGCTCGATGAGCATTTGGCGGGCAGCAGCATGGTTCGGGCAGTCCGCGAACCATAAGAGCTCGATCGATGGCCCATGAGCCGCGCTGAGGGACCGCGCCGTCACGGGGCCTCTCGTCGAGCCATGACGGTCGGACCCTCCAGGAACGCGATCCACTGCTCCGGGAGCGCAAGCCGGATCGATGGCGTCGTCCGGCGTAGTAGGCCCCCCGGCCACAACTCTGGCGCGGAACGGGTGAGAACATCGAGCAGCCGTCGGTCCACGCGAATCGGGACGCCCTCGATGGGTTCCAGCGTCATGTAGCCGGCACCGTGCTCCGTGGTCCGCCACGAAACGTCGAGGTCACCGACGACGACGCCACAACGCGACGACGCGAAATACCCGATGACGAGGATGCGTCCGGCGGCAAGCGCGGCCAGGCGCCCCCGCAAGCGGGGGTCTACGGCGAAGGTCGGTCCGCTGCGGCCGACCACGTCGGTCATCGCTCGCCCCGGTCCGGTACGAACACCCGACTTCGCCGGGCCCGAGCCTCGGCCCTTTCGCGCACCTCGGCGAAGTGGGCGCGCATCACGCGATGGAAAGCGGGTCGCGCGAAGAGTGTCGCCCGGAGGTGGTCCGCGAGCCCGCGCGGATGGTAGGAGCCGGTGTACGTCAGGATCGATCCTCCAGTCGCGCCGGCACCGACGACGATCGTCTCCTGCAGCCCCTGGACCGGACCATCCAGGTGCTCGTAGTCGATGCGGTCCGGGGGGCGGACGCAGACGCGTTCGCGGGTCCGGACGAGGCGATCTCGGCCGACCGGCAGGGGGACCCGCGTCCAGAAGTCACAGATGAGCGCGCCGTCGCGCTGCTCCAGGATCTCGGCTCGCTCGCCGTCCTTCTGCGCGCCCTGGCCGATCGCCGCCAGCATCTGGAACACGAGCGCCGGCGGCGCGGCGATCTCGATGGTGATGGGCCCGACGTCGACCCGGTTCACGGCGCGCTCCAGATCTCGGTCTCGGGCTGGAACACGACCCAGGAGAACCAGAAGTGATTGCCGTGGACGACGGGCTCCAGCCGGGAACCGGCCAGCGGACCCGCGGTCGCCTGACCTGTGACGGACCAGGTCGAACCGGTCTCCGCGTCGGTGATGACGCCGTCCCGCCCGCCGGTTCGGGAGAACATCAGTCGTTGGCCGTCCGCGATCGGGACGAACACGCCGGTCGCGCCGACGTCGCGACCGGCATCGATCGACGCGGCGTCCAGGGCGGACGCCGTGCCCGGCGCCCAGAAGACGACGACGGGCTCCGGCGCCGTCGCGATCTCGATCACGCCCGCGGCCGCCAGCGCGGCCAACGGGATGGCGATGGTGCTGCCACCTCGGTCGATCGTCACGACCCGCTCCTTGGGCGCCAATCGACCATCGGTCTTACCTTCGAACAGGAACGGCTGCTGATCCGCGGTGTCGTACCCGGGATACGGATTCCGGCCATAGGCGCGCGCGTTGCCCGTATCGCGGCTGAGGACGTCACCGTCGGGATACGCGGCCGCGAAGTCTGCGAGAGACACGATCTGCGCCGCCAGGAACGTCAGCTTCTTGCCCGTCAACGTCCCGACGTTCGCCTCGCCGGTTACCTGTGGCCACCAGGATTCGGTCTGGCGATCGTACATGACGAGGTTACTGAACTGCAGGTTGCCGGTCGTGCCGAAGTCGTGGACGGTCCCGTCCAGGGTGCGCTCGAAGACGAGCGCCGTATTGCAGAGGGGACAGAACGTCACCACGACCGGGACCCCGCCCAGGGTGTCGTTCACGATCTCGTGCCACATGAGGATGGCCAACGGGTAGGCGCGGGCCAACCCCCCGACCTCGAGCGAGATCACGGGTGACGTCGGGGCGAGCCAGGCCTGGGCATCGGCGATCGACTCGAATCGGGGCTCGTCGATCGGCGGGATGCCGTCCTTGGGCGGACCGCCACCCAGGAACTCCCCGAGGCCGACGGAGGCGATCGAGAAGTCGGTGGACCAGCCTTCGGTCGGGACGCGAAGGTCGTTGAGGTCAGGGGCCTCGGTCTCACCGCCGCCGGCGGACGGCGGAGACTGATCCGGGTCAGGAGAGGTCCCCGCGCCGGGGGACGCAGACCCGGCCGGGGACGCGCATGCCGCCGCCACGAGCGCGATCGTCACGAGAAGAGCGATGGTTCGCAAGGGCAGCATGGACCCAGCGTACGGAAACCATCTGGATTCGCTGTGACGCGGCTTACGCTCAGGCCGACGTATCGTCCTGGCGATGGCATACGTCGATCGCTTGGTGTCCGAGGGCGTCCGACGCTACTTCGACGTCAGTTACCGGCTGCTGACCGGGTCGCCCGAGGGTCGCCGGTTCCTTGATCTCGCCGCTCCGTTCCCGGGTGTCGCTGTGCACGGCTACATGACGGCGGACGACCTGGACGCACTGGTTCGGTCCCTCGACCCCGGCGAGTCTGGGAGGCTGCTCGACCTTGGGAGTGGCGTGGGCGGGATCGCGCTCGAGGTGAACCGGCGTACCGGAGCCACGGTGACCGGCGTCGACCTGTCGACGCGGGCGATCCAGACCGCGACGGCCTGGGCTGTGGCGGTCGCTGCGCAACGGAGGGTGTCGTTCGTCCGAGGCTCCATCCGCCGTCCGCCACGCGTCGGCGCGACCGGTGCCTACGAGCTGGACTCCCTGATGTTCGTACCGCTGGACCGGGACGTCGTCCTCGGCATCGGCGACGCACTGGAAGGACGGGGGCGGCTATTCGCGACGGTCCTGGCCTTCGGGTCATCGCCGCGGGATCCCGTCCGGGCGATCACCGCGGATCTCGGGATCGCCGCCATCGGGAGCGACGACGTGACCGACGGGCTCGTCCGGCGCAGCGAGCATCGGCGGCGGCTCGCTCGCCGTCTGCTCCGTCAAGGCCCGCGATCAGTTCGCGGTCAGCTGGCGATGGCGCTGATCGTCATCGAGGAGTCGCTCGTCCAGCGGTTCGTGCGAGC
>JANNUK010000466.1:0-3271 GCA_031395155.1 Chloroflexota bacterium
AGCCCGTGGCGGAGCCGGAGCCCGTGGCGGAGCCGGAGCCCGTGGCGGAGCCGGAGCCCGTGGCGGAGCCGGAGCCCGTGGCGGAGCCGGCCGCAGCGCCCATCAGTCGCCGTGCGGCTCGACGCGCCGAGGCTGCTGCCACGGCCAGGGCCGCAGCTGCGGCGGCGCTGGCCCCGGAACCTGCGGTTCGCATTCGGGACCGCACCTCGGTCGTGCTCGTGCTCGGGTCCGTGGTCCTGTTCATCGCCATCCTCCTGAACGGCCTGCTGGCCGGACACGGAGGCCTGTTTACGCCACTTCCGACGCCGACACCCGTGCCGACGGCTGCACCAACGCCGACCGCCAGCCCGACCGCGAACCCGACCGCGACGCCTGCGGCCAGCTGAGCTTCAGGGCCGCGAGGCCCGCCGCGGCCGACCGTGACCGATCGCGTCGGCCGCTCGTGGTTGGGCCATTCGCTGCTGCCGAGAGCGTATGCTCCGGTCATGGCCGGCGAACAAGCCGATCCGATGGCCGGCGCGCGCGCGGCCATGGTCGCGCGACAGCTCCGCGCTCGGGGAATCGCCGATGAGCGAGTGCTCGCGGTCATGGCCGCACTCCGGCGCGAAGAATTCCTGCCACGCGATCGCCGACCGCTCGCGTACGACGACTCTGCCCTGCCGATTGGTTCAGGCCAGACGATCAGTCAGCCGTACATCGTTGCCCGGATGACCGAACTGGTACACGCCGTCGCGGGCGATCGGATCCTCGACATCGGGACGGGGACGGGCTACCAGGCCGCCGTCCTGGCCGATCTAGGCGCCCGCGTCGTCACGATCGAACGACGCCCGGAGCTTGCGGGCAGCGCCCGAGATCGATTGGTACGCCTGGGCTATGCGGACCGGATCGAAGTCCGCGTGGCCGACGGGAGCCTCGGGGCACCCGACGGGGCGCCGTGGGACGGGATCGTCGTCGGGGCGGCGGCGCCGTGGGTACCCGAGGCGCTTCGCGAGCAGCTGGCCATCGGCGCCCGACTGGTCATCCCGGTCGGTCCCCGCGATCGGCAGGAGTTGCTGTGGATCCAGCGCCAGGGCCCCAGCGACTGGATCGAGGGATCGGACGGCCCGTGTGTGTTCGTCCCGCTGGTCGGGGCGGCCGGATTCGCGGATGGTCCGCAGGTCGGCCGTCGCTCGGAAACCAGCGGCTGAGAAACCAGCGGCTGAGCCCAGCCAGCGCCGGTATACTCGGCCGGCCATGACTCATGTCTTCGTCGCGCCACATCCCGACGACGTCGCACTTTCCTGCGGCGGCCTGATTGCGAACCTCCGCGAGCTGGGCCAAAACGTGACGATCCTCACCGTCTATTCCGGGAATGGGTCGTCCGATGAGTTGAACCCGTACCAGCGCGAAGCGCTCGGCTTCGGGTCAAAGGCGATGTGGCCGGTGACCGAGGCCTTCAACCGGTCGAGCATTCGTGCCGACGTTCCGCTGGGGGATCTGTCGGGGGTCACACCACCGTGGGCGGCCACGAACGACCGCCTCGAGGCGACGCAGGTGGACGCGGACGCGGCGGCCAAGCGGTTCTGGCAGCGGTCATCGTGGTATCGGCGCGCGAGTGTTCGCAACGAGCCCCTGGCCGGACAGCCGCTCATGGACGACGCGCCCACGCAGGGGGCGGTGCTGACCGACGAGATCGTCGGTGCCGCGTCCGCCGGCGACGTGTCCGCGCAGCGACGGATCGAGGACGAGCGATACGCCTACTTCGCTGAGGCGTCGATCGTTTTTCTCGACCTCCCCGATGCCGTGTTCCGCGGCTACGACGGCGATGAGCAGCTGCTCGGCGAGCCGCGTGCCGACGACCCGGCTCCAGCGGACCTCCTGCGCCGGGAAATCGATCGACTCGAGCCGCAGCGGGTGTACCTGCCGCTCGGCGTTGGCGGTCACGTCGACCATCGGCTCGTCCATCGTGTCGGACTCGACCTCTTGCGGAGTTCACGCGCCTGGGTGATGCCCGGGCCCGAGTACGCCGGTATCGTGGCCTTCTACGAGGACTTCCCGTACGCCTGGTGGAGCGGCTTCTCCGGCACAGAGGAGTTGCCCGCAGGGTCTCTCGAAGGACTGCCGAAGGACGTTCTCGTCGGTCCCGAGTACGCCGACATCGGCGACCAGATCGAACGAAAGATCAGCGGCATCGCGATGTACGAGAGCCAGATCGGCCGCCTGTTCGAGGGTCGGCTGGCGATGGCGGATGCGGCGCGGCGCTACGCCCTGAAGGTGGGTGCGCTCGGCGGGATCGGGATGGCCGAACGCTACTGGGTCACCCGGCGCGCCTGACCCATCGATGACGCCGGATCCGGCACCCGCGGTGAGCTGGAACCGACGGCACTGGCTGATCCTCGCGGTCGGGCTGGTGATCGCCGCGGTCATTCGCGCGACGTTGTTTCCGCTTCCAGGTCTGGCCGGGGACATGGACGAGTTCGCCACCTGGGTCCAGGGGCTGACCTCTGAACCCTTCGGGCAAGCGTACGACCGGGACCTGACCTTCCCTCCGGTCATGGTCTACCTGTGGGGCGCGCTCGCCGTCCTCGTGCCGGCCTTTTCCGGAGCGACGGATGCCTCCGATCCAGCGGTTCGGATCGCCCTGAAACTGCTGCCGACGATTGCCGACGCCGGCCTGGTCGCCGGTGTGGCGTTCGCGCTGCGCGGGCGACCGTGGTGGGCGGTTGCGGGCGCTCTCTCGATCGCGCTCCACCCGGCGGTGATCGACGTCTCGGCGCTGTTTGGTCAGTACGAGTCGATCTATGTCCTCTTCGGCCTGGGCGCCTACCTGCTGGCGATCCGCAATCACAGCCACTGGGCCGTGGTGGTCCTTGCGCTGGCGCTGATGACGAAGCCCCAGGCCCTGCCCTTCCTCGTCCCGTTCGGCGCCTGGTTCGTGGCCCGCGAGGGATGGATCGGGGCGATCCGGCTCGGGGCGATCGGCGCGGCCACGATCGTTGTCCTGTGGCTGCCGTTCGTCGCGGACGGCGGGCCCGCCGGCTATGTACGCAACGTGATGCTCGCCCAGAACGAGCTGTATGCGGTCCTCTCGCTCCGCGCCTGGAACCCCTGGTGGATCCTCCAGGTCACCGCCACAGGCGGTGAGTTCGCGTCCGACACGGTCCCGATCGTGGGATCGATCACGCTCCGGCTGGTCGGGATCGCGGTGACGACGGTGCTGGAGCTCCTGGTGTTCCTGGCCATCCTGCGCGGCCCGACGCCGGCGCGGCTCGCGTGGGGCCTCGTCGCGGCG
>JANNUK010000481.1:0-10609 GCA_031395155.1 Chloroflexota bacterium
GACGTTGTCGACGATCCCGGTCGCCGGCAGGACCACGACGCGGTGGCTGCTGGCCAGCGACGGCGCGGCCAGACCGAGGAGGCCCAGCAGGAGCGGGGCGGCAAGCAGCGCACGAGCGATCCGACGGTGCATATCGCACCTCCGCGCCAAGTATCGCACCTCGATTGCTCCGGACTCCCGGGCGACGTCAGCGAGCGACGACGCCCTCGAGATGCTCAAAGACGATGGCGCTCCACGTTTCGAGGCTGTCGATGACGGCCGCGACGTCGTGCGGATCGGCGAAGGACCCGCTGAGCTTGTCCGTCTCGCGAATGACTACCGACCGTCCGGCGGCATCGGCCACGAACACGGCGCCGAGATGGACGGCGCCGACGTCGGTCGTGTCGTCGTTCAGGAGCCCGACGAACCGGAACTCCGGCTCGAAGTCGGCGTCAACCTCCTCGGCCCATTCCCGTGCAAGCCCGCCGGCCAGGTCACGATCGCCCGGATTCAGATGACCGCCCACACCGATCGAGTAGCGGTCGTGCAGGCGGTTGTCGGCACCCGCTCGCGTGCGCCGCATCAGGAAGTAGCGCGGGCCGTCACGCACGACCAGGTACGGAATGATCTGCTTCCGCGATGTGTCGGCCTCAACGGCAGGCCGCTCGCGAAACTCGCCGTGGCGTTCGAGGACCACCTCGAACGCGTTCCGATCGGCGGCTCGGATGCCGTGCCATCCAGGCCCGGGCACCACGATCGGTGTCGGCACCACCAGGACGCGCTCGACGACGACCTCCGCGCTCACGAGACCTCGTTGTCGAGGCGGTCGCGGGCGGCCCGGAACCGATCGGCGACGTGTGCCTCGTCCGGTCCGGCGGGCCGCTCGAGGTCCGCGATCCACCCGTCCAGCACGGCGCGAACGGCTCGCAGCCTGTGACTGAGCTCGGCGTCATTCGTCGTGGCGATCCCAGTGGCCATGGCCACATCGCCCCGCGCCAGCCGGGTCATGTCTCGCCAGCCCGAGGCCGCGAGCCCGCGGGCAACCGGCCAGTCCGACGCCTCTGGTGCGCCCGGCCCGCCGGCCACCGCTTCCACGAGGGCTGCAGCCAGGACGAGCGGGAGATGGCTGATCGCCGCGACGGCGGCGTCGTGCTCCGAGGCCTCCATGCGAATCGGGCGCGCGCCGACGCGTCGTGCCAGGTCCTCGACCACGGCCGCGTGCCCGCCAGCGGTCCCCTCGCCCGCCGTGCCAGACTCGTTCGCCGAGGGAACGACGACCCACGGTCGGTCGACGAACAGGTCAGCCCGCGCGCCGGCATAGCCGCTCGTCTCACGGCCGGCCATCGGGTGACCGCCCACGAACGGCAGGCCCAGCGCCGTGGCCCGCTCCACGATCCGTCCCTTGGTACTGGCCACGTCGGTCAGCACGATGCCTTCCGGAAGGTGGACAACGGCCCGATCCGCCAGCAGATCGAGCAGCGCGAGCACCGACTGGGGCGGGGCGGCGAGAACCACCAGGTCAGCCGTCCGGACCGCGTGAGCTGGAGACTCGGCAACATGGTCCAGGACGCCGTCGACGAGTGCGGCGCGGGCTCCCGCACCGGTCGGGCTCCAGGCGACGAGCCTCGGGCGCACCGCCGGACCAACCACCCGCTCGTGCAGGGCACGGGCAATGGACCCCGCGATCAGCCCAAACCCGAGAAATGCCACCTCCATGGTCGGAGTATGGGCGGTTGCTCGTGGGTCGATGCTAGAATCGACGCTCGAGGCGAGAATGGGGCCCAGCGCCCGTCATGGTTGCCGGGCGTCTTGCATGGAGGGACCTCTTCGAGTGGTTGGCGCCGCGAAGCGAATCCGCGTCCTGCTGGTGGATGACCACCAGCTGCTGACGGGTTCCCTGTCCCAACTCCTGGAACGTGAACCGGACGTCGAGGTGGCCGGCATCGCCAGCAGCGTTGCCGAGGCCAAGGCGCTCCTGCGGGAGCGGCTTGACGTCGTGCTCATGGACTACCGACTCCCCGACGGCACCGGCGCCGACGCCACGCGGGCCGTGAAGGCGCGCTGGCCGAAGTGCCGGGTGGTCATGCTGACGGCCGTCAACGACGACGAGACCTTGCTCGAGACAATCCAGGCCGGGGCCGACGGGTACCTCACGAAGGACCGCGCCGTCGACGATATCGTCGGGGCCGTCCGTGCAGCACACGCCGGCGAAACGCTGCTGCCACGCTCGGTCATCCTCGGGATCGCCCAACGGGTGGCCGCGGCACGCGAACGTGGCGGCGAACGAATCCGGATCGAGCCCCTGACGCCGCGCGAGCTCGATGTCCTGCGAGCGCTATCGGAAGGGCTCGCCACGCCTGAGATCTGCGAACGGCTGTTCATCGCCCCGAACACGCTCCGGACGCACGTCCAGAACATCATGGGCAAGCTCGGTGTCCACTCCAAGCTCGAGGCCGTGGCGTTCGCGCTGCGACACCGGCTGGTAGAGCCGCCGCGACCCGACGAGTCGCTTTACTGAGCGAGGGAGGTCGTTAGTCGACCCAGCCGCCCGACCCTTCGGACGGACCCCGATCGCGTTCCCCATCCGCCGGTCGACGTCGTCGTCCCGTTCGGCGCTGGGTCGTCCGACGCTCCTCGCTCTCCTGCGGGGGACCGGGCGTCTCCGGGGGATTCTCGCGCCGAGCCGCCGTCCGCCGCTCGTTCAGGCGTCGATCCGCCGTCAGGAGCGCCCCGCATCGTGGGCATCGACGCTCCTCCGCAAACAGCGATTCGAGCGGGGCGACGGTGTAGATCTGGCGACCGCAGGTCCGGCAGGACAATCTCGGCATTCACGTCCCCCTATCCGGCCCGAAGCCGTCTGGATTGACGTCGGATGCGTGATTCGCAGGCCGACGGGTGCGGACGATGATGCCATGGGAGCGCCGCCAGGGCGGCGCTCTGGTCACTCGGGCAGGTGACCCACTCGCGGGCCGTGTCATCCCCCCCTGATTCGGTCCGCACCTTGTGTTCCGCGGTTCACGGCACTGACCGGTTCAGACGCGCGGCAGCGCCGCCAGCGCCTCCTCGACTCGCTCCGCCGGGTACTCGTAGTCCTCGAGTTGCCCGGACAGGTGCTGCTCGTAGGCCGACAGGTCGAAGTGCCCATGGCCGCACAGGTTGAACAGGATCACCCGCTCCTCGCCCGACTCGCGCGCCTCGAGTGCCTCGTCGACGGCGACCTAGAGCGCGTGGGACGGCTCCGGCGCCGGCAGGATCCCCTCCGTGCGCGCGAACTGGATGCCAGCATCAAAGCAGGCCCGCTGGTGGACGCTCTGCGCTTCGATCGCGCCGATGTCCTTCAGCAGAGAAACAAGCGGCGACATCCCGTGGTAGCGCAGGCCGCCGGCGTGGATCGGCTCCGGAATGAAGCCCGAGCCGAGGGTGTACATCTTGACGAGCGGCGTCATCTTCGCCGTATCGCCGAAGTCGTAGGCATACACGCCACGCGTGAGTGACGGCGCTGCCTCCGGCTCCGCGGCGATGACCCGGTAGGCCCGGCCGCCACGGAACGTCCGACCGAGCCACGGGAAGGTCAGGCCGGCGAAGTTCGAGCCGCCGCCGGCACAGCCAATGATCACGTCGGGCTCCTCGCCGGCCATCTCCATCTGCTCGATCGATTCCTGGCCGATGACGGTCTGGTGGAGGAGCACGAAGTCGAAGACGGAGCCGAGAGAGTACTTCGTTCCCGGGTGCGTGACCGTATCCTCGATCGCCTCGCTGATGGCGATCCCGAGGGAGCCGGTGTGATTGGGCGTCTCGGCGAGGACGCTGCGGCCGTACTGCGTGTCGATACTGGGACTCGGCACGACCTCTGCGCCGTATGTCTCCATGAGGACGCGCCGATATGGCTTCTGGTCGTAGCTGCTGCGGACCATGAACACCTTGACTTCGAGGCCGAAGGCGGCGCCCGCGAACGCGAGCGCGCTGCCCCACTGCCCGGCCCCGGTCTCGGTCGCCAGCCGGGTGACACCTTCCTGCTTGTTGTAGAACGCCTGCGGGATCGCGGTGTTTGGCTTGTGGCTCCCCGACGGGCTGCCACCCTCGTACTTGTAGTAGATGTGGGCCGGGGTATCGAGGGCCTTCTCCAGGCGATGCGCGCGATAGAGCGGACTCGGGCGATAGAGCCGGTATGCGTCCCGGACCGGCTCCGGGATCTCGATCTCGCGCTCGACGCTCACGACCTGCTTGATCAGCTCCATCGGGAACAGCGGCGCCAGGTCGCCGGGACCGATCGGCTGGCCGGTGCCGGGATGCAGCACGGGCGGTGCCGGCTGCGGCAGGTCGGCCGCGATGTTGTACCAGGAGCGCGGGATGTGCTCCTCGTCGAGGACGTACTTGGTCTGCTTCGTCATCGTCCGACCCATCGCCGTCCTCCTGTCGGTGTCTGGCATGACGATCCGCGGGGAACGCGCATCGGACCGCGAGCCTACTCGGAGGCGCTCCCGGCCGCAACCGATGCGTCGGAGGGTCCCGTGAGCCGGGCCGCGTGGAGGGGTTCGTAGCGCGCCGAGCCGCCACCGGTCCGGCTCTCGAACAGGACGATTCGGTCCGCCCGAAATGGGGCCACGAATCCGGCCGCGCTTGCCGCTTCGGCCAGCGCGTGCACCACGGCCGGGCCGGCACGAACGCCATCGGAGCGCGCCAGGGTCAAGTGAGCCCGAAACGGCCGATCGTCGTGCGCCCAGCCGGCCGCCGTGAGCGCGGCCCCCAGGTCCGCCACGAGCGACTCGAGCGAGGCGACCCCATCGTCAACGCCCAGCCACAGCGTGCGTGGGCGGCCTTCCGACGGAAAGGCGCCGGTCCCGGCCAGCGACGCAGGAAACGCCCCCCGTTCGGCCGCGAGCGCATCGACGATCTCGATCAGCATGGGGATCCTCTCGATCGGCGTGGGCCCGAGGAATCGGAGGGTGAGGTGGAGACCGTCCATGCGGACCCAGCGAACGTCGTTGGGATCGCGCGGCGCGTCGTCGGCCCGGTCGGGCTCGCGGCGAACCCCGCGGACGAGTTCGGCGACGGCGGCGCGCGTGGGTTCGGGAAGGGGCACGGCGATGAACAGTGAGGGACCGATCCGCGGATCCGGCCGTCCCCGGGATGATCCGGGGTATGCGGCACGCCGGCCGGGGATCACCGGGGCCGCGGGTCCGTGGCTCGCTCACGTTCCCAGGCGGCACGGTCGGCGAGGAGGATCTCGCGGGCACGTGCGGCATCGCGCCAACCGTGGACCTCGACCGTCTTGTCCTCGAGCAGCTTGTACGTCTGGAAGAAGTGCTCGATCTCGACGAGCCGGTGGGGACGCATCTGGTCGAGCGTCTCGACATGTGCCTGATGGGCGTCGCCGACGGCCACGCACAGGACCTTGAAGTCGAACCCCTTCTCGTCGCGCATCTCGAGGCCACCGACCGGCCGGGCCCAGACATGGCAACCGGTAAACGTGGGTTCGTCGATCAGGAGCAATGCGTCGGTATGGTCGCCATCGTCCGCGCGGGTCCCCTCGATGAACCCGTAGTCGAAGTTGTAGTGGACCGCCGATGCCAGCACGCGGTCCAGCCGGTACACGCCGGCGGTCTCGTCGAATTCGTACTTGTTGCGGCTGCCGGCCGGGATCTCGACCACGATCTCGACGATGTCCGGGTACGGGCGCAACGAGTCGCTCATTGCGGCAACGATAGCGCCCTCGGCTGATCCCGCACGGCGGGCGCCCGCGTCAATCGTTGTAGAGGCGCTCCTCGATGAGCTTCTCCTGGACCGTTCGACCGCTCGGGTCGAAGGTCGAGAACTCGAAATGCTTCTCATACTCGAGGTCGACGTTGTCCTGGCCGCCGCGATTCTTTTCGACGGAGACGATCACCCAGTCACGGAAGCGCTGCGCCTGGTACGGGTTGAACTCGATGTTCACCTTGGCCACGATCTGGTACTTCTCGTTCAGGATCAGGATGATGTCGGCCTCGTAGTTGATGGCCGAGCTGCCGCGCAGGTGGAAGTTGCGAAGACGCGCTGCCTTGAGGCCTTCCTTGTCGGCGGCCACGATGGCGACCATCGGCACGTCCTCGGTGAGGGCAATGTCCTTCAGGCCGTTGACCACGTAAGTGACCTTCTCGGACTCGTTCTCGGGCTCCGGAATCTGGGGCACCTTCTGCAGATAGTCGACGAACACGACGAGGCGGCGATCGCCCGACAGCACGCGGTGCTGGCGGACGAGGTCGCGGATGTTGTTGATGGTGCTGGCCGTCTGCGAGCCGCGCAGCAAGAACAGGTTCTGGCCGTATCGCGCGATCCGGTCGAGGGACGGACGCAGCCGCGGGTTGTTCGCGAGGTTGGCCGCACTGCCACCCTCGGCGCTCCACGTTCCCAGGATTTCCTTGCGAACGTCCTGGACCTTGATCGCGCCGGTCTTGTGCGGGAGGTGGGCCAGGGCCGATTCCATCGCGATGAGCCGGTTGAGCAGGTACGGCTCGTCATGCTCGAAGCACAGGTAGAGCACGTTGGCCTGGCCGCCCGAGGCGATGTTGCGCGCCATCTGGAGCGCCATCGTCGTCTTTCCGGTGCCCTGCGCGCCGCCGATCAGGAGCAGTTCGCCCGGTCGCAGGCCGGTGCCGATCGTCTTGTCGAGGGGCGTGAAACCCAGCGGGACAGGCTGGAACACGGAGGCCTTGCCCGAGGTGACCTTGTCATTGAGATCGACCAGGACGTCGAGGGCCGACAACGGCGCCATGCTGCCGTTGTCGGTGTCCAGGCGCCACGCTGCCGGCGCGGCCTTGGCTTGATCTGCGGCTTCCGTGCTCACGTGTGGTCGTCCTCCCGATTCCGAACCATCGTTGTGCATCGTAGCACCGCGATTCGCACTGACACTGGGCCGCGCGTCGCCTCGCCTGCCAGCCGAAAGTACGGGCGCCCGCTCCGATTCGGCCCGTCAGCCGGGCGTCAGGCCCTGATCTTGACCTCGGCGAGTTCGTCCCAGTAGCGCACGATCGTGCGGATGCCCGTCTCGTGATTGGCGAGGACCATCGACTCGTTTGGCGCGTGGGCGTTGTCGTCGGGGTTCGTGAACCCCAGCAGGACCACCGGTAGCCCCAGGATCCGATCGAAGCTGGCGCAGACGGGGATCGAACCGCCTTCGCGAATGTAGAGCGGTGCCTGCCCGAATGTCGCCTCGAGGGCGCGTGCGGCCGCTCGGGTGGCCGGATGGTCCATCGGCGTGAGGCTCGGATGCCCACCGCCGAGGGACGTGACCGTCGTGCGCACGCCCGACGGTGCGCTGGCCAGGATATGGTCGCGGACCCGTTCGAAGATCCGATCTGGATCCTGGTCGGCCACCAGGCGGCAACTCACCTTGGCATGGGCGTGGGCCGGGATGATCGTCTTGGCGCCATCACCCTGGAACCCACCCCAGATCCCGTTGACATCGAGCGTCGGCCGGGCGCCGCGTCGCTCGAGGGTCGTGTACCCGACTTCGCCGGCCAGCGCCGGCAGGTTGAGGGACGTCCGGTACTGGTCCTCGTCGAACGGCAGGGCAGCAAGTGCCGCGCGATCGGTTGCGGATAGCTCGACGACCTCGTCGTAGAACCCGGGTACGAGGATCCGACCGCCGGCGTCCTTGAGCCCGGCGATGATCCGGGCCAATGCGTTCGCCGGATTCTCGACGGCGCCGCCGTACGAGCCCGAATGCAGGTCCACCGGTGAACCGGTGACATCGATCTGGCAGTACATCAGCCCGCGCAGGCCGAGCGTGATCGCCGGCAGGTTGCCCTCGAAGAAGCCCGTGTCGCTGATCACAACGAGATCCGCAGGCAGCCGCTCGCGGTTGGCCTCGAGCCAGGCATCGAGGTGAACCGAGCTCGACTCTTCCTCGCCCTCGAAGACGAACCGAAGGTTGACCGGCAGCCGCCCGCGCGTGGCCAGCAACGCCTCCGTCGCCCGCAGGTGCATATGGAGCTGGCCCTTGTCGTCGGCAGCGCCGCGGGCGAGCATGCGACCGTTCTTGATCTGCGGTTCGAACGGTGGCTTGTCCCAGAGGTCGAGCGGATCGACCGGCTGGACGTCGTAGTGGCAATAGACGATGACGGTGGGGGCATCGTCCGCATGGAGCCAATCGCCGTAGACGACCGGATGGCCGCCCGTTTCGGCGACCTCGACGTGCTCGACGCCCATGGCATCGAGCTGTCCGGCGATCCACTCGGCGGCACGCCGGCAGTCCGGGGCGTGCTCGGGGAGCGCGGAGATGCTCGGAATCCGAAGCAGCTCCTGGTACGACTCGAGACGGCGTTCGGCATTCGCATCGAGGTAGGCCTCGACGTCGGTCGTCATGACGGGCATGGTTCCTCCGGGCTGGCAACCGGCGTGAGCGCCGGGCATCTCAACCCCATGCCGCCAGTGGCGGGCTGCATGAGGCCTGCGTGGAACAGGATCAGGCCGGGCTAAGCCCCGCTTCGACGCCGGGCGCCGGGGCATCGGCGCGCGCGGCCGGCAGGCTCGGCTGCCCGTCCTTGGGCGGGAGGTCGCTGAACAGGCTCTCGAACCCCTCCGCGTCGACCGTCTCCTCGGCAATCAGCTTCTGGGCCAGGGCCTCGAGCTTGTCCCGATGCGTCTCGAGGACCTGCATCGCGCGCTCGTAGGCGCGATCGATGATCGCCCGGACCTCTTCGTCGATCTGCTTGGCGACCTCGTCCGAGTAGTTGCGCTGCTCGCCGATTTCGCGACCGAGGAACACGAGTTCCTCTCGCTTGCCGAAGGACAGCGGGCCAAGTCGATCGCTCATGCCGAACTCGGTCACCATCCGTCGGGCGAGTTGCGTTGCCTTCTCGATGTCGTTGCTGGCGCCGGTCGTGGTGTCTCCGAAGATCATCCGCTCCGAGGCGTTGCCCCCGAGGAGCCCGGCGAGCTTGTCCTCGAATTCGGTCTTCGACTGGAGGTAACGATCCTCCGCCGGGAGGGCCATCGTGTAGCCGAGGGCCATGCCCCGGCTGATGATCGTGACCTTGCTGACCGGATCACACTTGGGGAGGATGCGCTGGACCACGGCGTGACCACCCTCGTGGTAGGCAATGATCAGCTTCTCCGCGTCCGAGATGACCCGGGATTTGCGCTCCGGTCCGGCCACGATGCGCTCGAGCGCCTCCTGGAATTCGGACAGGTTGATCGTCTTCTTGTTGCGACGGGCGGCCAGGATCGCGGATTCGTTCACCAGGTTGGCGAGATCCGCGCCGGAGAACCCGGGCGACTGGCGGGCCACGATCTCGAGTTCGACGGACTTGTCGATCGGCTTGCCCTTGGTGTGCACCTTGAGGATCGCGACACGGCCCTTCATGTCGGGCCGATCCAGGATGACCTGGCGGTCGAAGCGACCCGGGCGCAGGAGTGCGGGATCGAGGACATCCGGTCGGTTGGTGGCGGCGACGACGATCACGTTGGTGCTCGAGTCGAAGCCGTCCATCTCGACCAGGATCTGGTTGAGCGTCTGCTCGCGCTCGTCGTGCGAACCGCCCAGGCCGGCACCGCGCTGGCGGCCGACCGCGTCGATCTCGTCGACAAAGACGATGCACGGGCTGTTCCGCTTGGCCTGATCGAACAGGTCGCGCACGCGGCTGGCGCCGACGCCCACGAACATCTCGACAAACTCCGAGCCGGAGATGCTGAAGAACGGCACGCCGGCCTCGCCGGCGACGGCCCGGGCCATCAGGGTCTTGCCGGTGCCGGGGGGCCCGACGAGCAGGACGCCCCGCGGAATCCGGGCGCCGAGACTGTTGAACTTCTCCGGGTACTTCAGGAACTCGACGACTTCCTGGAGCTCGAACTTGGCCTCGTCGACGCCGGCCACGTCTGCGAACGTGACGACCGTCTTGTTGCCGAGGAACATCCGGGCGCGGCTCTTGCCGAACGACATCGCCTGGTTGTTGGTGCCCTGCGCCTGGCGCATCATGAAGTAGATGAACCCGCCGATGACGATGAGCGGCAGGAGCCCCGTCAGGAGCAGGCCCAGCCATGAGGTGTCCGGCGCCGGCGTCGCCTCGTAGACGTTTGCCTCGAGGGACCTGTTGCCTGCGATGGCCGCGTCCTTCATGTCCTGGAAGACCTGGGTCAGGATGTTCGGAACGGTCGTGTCATAGGTGGTTGCCGGCGGGCCCGTGAGCGTCACGGTCAGCGTCTCGCCCTGGTGCTTGACGTGATCCACCTTGCCGGCCTGGACATCGGCGAGGAACTGCGAGTAGCCGACGGTGGTCGGCTGGGTTGAGCCATTGAGGACGGTGAACAGGAGCGCTGCGGTGCCGATCACGAGGACGAGCATCAGCAGGCCATTGCGCATGAACTTGGGGTTCAAGAGGACCTCCGGGTCAGTCGGGCCGGCGACCGTGCGCCGCACCTCGCATCGAGTATAGCGTCGGGTGCGATAACGACCGCGTGACGATGGTCACACCCACTGGTCCATACGGACGCCGAGCGCTGTCGGATGGTTACCTGGGCCAGAATCGACACTGGCTCCGTTGGTTTCAGCCGGCGGAGGGGCGCCGGAACGGGTTTTGGTAGCGGAGGGCGGATTCGAACCACCGACCAAGGGCTTATGAGTCCCCTGCTCTACCACTGAGCTACTCCGCCA
>JANNUK010000296.1:0-4556 GCA_031395155.1 Chloroflexota bacterium
CCGGTGAACGCGATCTTTCCCGAGGAGTCGCTTCCCACCGAGTGGTCCCAGTACATCCAGATCGACGCCACGTGGTTCACGGATCGGGCGGCGGCGCGGGCCTCGGTCGACGAGTTGAAACCGGCCTGACCTCGCCCGACGCGCCCCCGGCCGGCGACGACCCCGCGGTCGGACCGCCGGCCTGACCTCGGGACACGATCGATGCCCTTTCGCGATACCTTCGACTGCCTCTGGTGTGGCCGTTCCGAGCGTGCCCGAGATCGCGACGACCTCGGTGGCTGGGCGCAGCTCTGTCCCGACTGCCTGGGCAAGGCTGGCGAGAACGGATTCCTGCGCGCACGACTGAAAGCCGCGCTCGGCGAGCGTGGCGCGGCGTCGAGCGCCGATGACCGCCGGACGCTCGTCGAGTACTACGAGGCACGGACAACCGAGTACGACGACTGGTACCTGCGGCGCGGCCGTTATGAGCGCGGACCGATCCACGACGCGGCGTGGAACGCCGAGCTCGACGCAGCCGGGCGGTGGCTCGATGCGCTGCCGATCTCCGGACAGATCGTGGAACTCGCCGCGGGCACGGGCTGGTGGTCGCCACTCCTCGCGGCGAAAGGGGAACTGTCCTGTTATGACGCGGCCGGCGCGCCCCTGGACCTCGCCCGCGAGCGCCTGCTCGCGCACCGCATGCGCGCCCATATCCACGTGCGCGACGCATGGTCCGAACCGGATCGTACGGTCGACGCGCTGTTCACGGGCTTCTGGTTGAGCCACGTCACCCGGACCGAGCTCGACCGATTCCTCGGAATCGCCCGACGCTGGCTGCGGGCAGGCGGCACGTACGCGTTCATCGACTCGCTTCCGGATCCACATTCGGGTGCCGCCGACCACGCGCCGCCCGACGGCGACCGGGCGGTGCGCCACCTGGAGGACGGGCGGAGCTTCGACATCGTCAAGGTGTATCACGCTGCGGACGCGCTGCACCAGGCCCTGGAACGGGCCGGTTTCGGGGCCGTCGAAGTGACCCTCACCGGCCGATTCTTCCTGCTGGGCCGAGCGACCGCCTGACGATACGGACGCTCGGGTCCGGTCGTCGGCCGCGGCTATACTCGCGGCCATGTCTCCACTCGAACGGCGAACGATCGCGACCATCGGCTCGGGCGTCATGGCCGAAGCCATGATCGCCGGCATCCTGCGCGGCGGCCTGGTCGAACCCGGGCAGGTGGTAGCGAGCCATCCACGGCCTGATCGTCGCGAGCAGCTGGCGACCCAGCATGGGATCGGCGTCGTGGCCAGCAATATCGAAGCCGTCACGGGGGCGGATGTCATCCTCCTCGCCATCAAGCCCCAGATGCTTGGCCGGGTCGGGCGCGAGATCGGGCCGCACCTCCGGCAGGGACAGCTCGTCCTGAGCGTGCTCGCCGGGGCGACGACGAAGGCTCTGACCGGGATCCTCGGTCACGATCAGGTCGTCCGAAGCATGCCGAACACGCCGGCCCGCCTCGGCAAGGGGATGACCGTCTGGTATGCAACGCCGGAGACCACCGCCGAGCAACGCGCCCAGGCGGCGGCGCTCCTCAGCGCGTTGGGGGTCCAGCTCGAGGTCGATGACGAGAAGTTCGTCGCGATGGCCACGGCGGTGTCCGGGACGGGCCCCACCTACGTGTTCCTCTTCATGGAGGCGCTCATCGACGCTGCCGTCCATCTCGGGTTCCCGCGCCACGTCGCGCACGACCTCGTGATCGAGACGCTCGAGGGCAGCACGATCTTCGCGAAGCAGTCCGGGATGCATCCCGCCGAGCTGCGCAACATGGTCACGTCGCCCGGTGGGACGAGCGCGGCGGCACTGCATGAGCTCGAATCCGGTCGCCTGCGGACGGTCCTCTCCGAGGCGGTCTGGGCCGCCTTCCGGCGGACCGTCGAGCTGGGCGATCAGCTCGAGGCGAGCGTTGCCCCCGCGGCAGCGCCTGCGGAATCGGCGGTTCCCGTCGACCACGCCGGCTAGATTCGATCGGCTTCGTGCCCGACCAGTGGTGACCGAGACGGTCTCGACGGCGCTCCGATCGGCGCCTCTCGCCGACATGCGCGTGCTGGACTTCCGATCCACCGAACGTGACTTCTGGGCCGACGAGGCCGTCCTCTGGCGGCGGTTCAGGGCCTGCTGGGCTGGCATCGACCACCTCGCCTGGTCGTTGCCCGGGGCGGCACCGTCGGACGCGGGTGGGCCGGATTGGTCCCTTCTGGACCACGTCGCGCACGTCGCGGACTGGCAGGAGATCGCGCTCGACTACATCACTCACGCGGCGGCTGGCGCCGAGTGGCCGACCGACGCCGACTTCGAGGGCGGTGACTTCGACCGGTTCAACGAGGATCGACGAGCACCCTGGGCGGCGCTCACCCCCACGGCGATCCTCGCGCGCATGGACGCGGGTCACGGACGGCTGGTCGAGCTGGTTCGGACGTTGCCGATGGAGACCATCCGGAGCGACGCTGCCTGGGGCTGGGTCCACATGGTCCTCCACGGCCACACGCTCGACCACCTCGGGATCATCGAACCGTGGGCGGAGCGCCTCCGCGACCGCCAGGCCGATGGCGACCCGCTGGGTCCCGATCCGCGGGTCGGCACCGGCGACGATGGCGTCGATGCGGCGGCATTCCGCACGGCAGGAGCCCTGCTCTTCGAGCAGCTCGACGACGTCCTGGCATCGGTCCCGGAGGCGGCGTGGACGATCGGCGAGGTCACACCCGGGTGGACGGTGCGCGACCACGTTGCCCATCTGGCCGACTGTTTCGATGAAGGCGCCCGGGTGATCGGAGCCGCGCTGGCGACGGGCGTGTGGGCGGGCGATCCCGAGGAGGGGATCGACGCCTGGAACGCGCGAATGGTGGCGCGGTCCGCGACATCTTCTCGCGCTGAAGTCATGGAGCGCTACCGAACGGGCCGCGAGCTCCTGCGCGCGGCTGCCGCCGGGCTGACCCAGGCCGAACTGCGTTCGCCCGAGGCCTGGGACTGGGTATACGACTGCCTGCACGGCCACGCCCGACAGCACCTTGCGCGCCTCGGCCCGTTCGCGATCGCCCTCGCAGAGGACACCCGATGACCGATCGTCCGACTGGCTGCGGACCACGGTTCCGCCCGGCAAACCGGCGCAATGCGTTGTAGGGGCATCCTCGCGTTCTTTCGACGCCACGTTCTCGACGATGTCGCAGATCGGCCGGGCACGTCCGGCTGACGATGGCTGATTCGCGTTCGATCGGTCTGGCAGAGCGCCTGCGGTCGCTGCCCGAGCGCGGCCTGAGGGCTGGGCTTCTCGCGCTGTCCCATCGCCGGTCGGTGGGTCGCCTGGCCACGCGCGTTCCGTTGACGCGGGCGATGGTCGCGCGGTTCGTGGCCGGCGAGACGTTCGATCAGGCGCAACCCGCGCTTGCCCGGCTACGTGAGGCCGGCCTGCGGACGACCGTGGACGTCCTCGGCGAATCAGTTTCCGACGCAGCCGCGGCTCGGGCGGCCGCGAACACCTATATGGCCACGCTCGACGCCCTCCCCGCGTCCGGTGTCGACCTGAACGTCAGCCTCAAGTTGAGCCAGATGGGAATCGCGGTGGATGGCGACCTTTGCCGCGAGAACGTGGCTCGCATCCTGGAACGGGCCGCTGCGAACGGGGCATTCGTGCGGATCGACATGGAGGGCAGCGAGACGACCGATCGAACGCTCGCGCTGTGGCGGGAGCTGCGGCCTTTGAACGCCGGACGCGGCGACAGCGGGGTCGTCATCCAGGCCGCCCTCCGCCGGAGCGAGGCCGACATCGAAGCATTGATCTCGGAGGGTGCCCGGGTCCGCCTGTGCAAGGGTGCCTACCGTGAATCACCCGAGGTGGCGTTCAAGGGGCGCGCGGTTGTCGACGTGAGTTACGAGCGCCTGATGGAGCGGCTTCTCGTGGACGGCAACTACCCGGCCCTCGCGACTCACGACGACCGGCTGGTCGATCGCGCGATCCGGCTTGCGCGTGACCACCAGATTGGTCCTGACCGGTTCGAGTTCCAGATGCTGTACGGCGTGCGCCGCGACCTCCAGGCCCGCCTCGTGATGGCGGGCTACACGGTCCGTGTCTATGTCCCGTTCGGCGATCAGTGGTACCCGTATTTCATGCGCCGCCTCGCGGAACGGCCGGCCAACGTCGCGTTCGTGCTGCGCAGCATCCTCGGCGAACGCCGCGCGGGCGCGACGCCGGACGGTTAGCCCAGATCCAGATCCACCGAAGACCCGGTTGCTGCTCAGGGTCGGCCCGCACCCCGTTGCCTCCTGCAATCGCCTTGGGAACCGCCCGGCTCGGGTACGGCCGGCGGCGCCAGGAGAACCCGTCAGTCGCCCGGCTCGAGCCGGGCGACGATCTCCGTCAGGCGGGCGGCACGGTCGCCGGGAGCCACGCCGCCCAGCGCCAGACCAACAATGTAGGCCGAGATCGGCGCTGCGATCCGTTCGCTCGTGTGTGCGGCGACCCTCGCCAGATCGAGAATGGACGCCTGTTCGGCGGCGGTGACCACCGCGCCGTCATCGTGGAGCA
>JANNUK010000495.1:0-6193 GCA_031395155.1 Chloroflexota bacterium
CGCCTACGTCGAGCTGGCCCATCTGGCGCCGGTCTCCCCGTACCACGGTCCCACGCCAAGAACGCGCGTCCTGCGGTATGAATGGCACAGCCGGGGCCCTCGACGCGGGGTGGGCAGCCCAGCGAGCATGCGTACGGAGTAAAGTACGACGATCAGCGCCGATTCGAAGCTGAATTGGCGGCGGCAGACAGCCTCCGTCTGGTTCGGCTGCGTCTGTGGGCCGCCCTGCTCGTCATGTTCGTGATCCCGATCGCCATCGCCACTCCCGTCCTGTATGGACTGGCGGTCGGAAACGGCAGCCCGATGGTCCTGCCGACCATCCTCATCGCGGCAGCATCGATGGTGCTCGGCGTCGTCACCGTGTGGCTGGCCCGACGAGTGCTCGAGCCGGCCGAACGGCTCGACCAGGCGCGGATCTGGCTGGGCGAGGCCTACCGGCGCGCGCGCGAAGAGTCGCTGCGTGACCCCTTGACGGGCCTGGGTAACCACCGCTCGTTCCAGGAAGAGCTCGACCGACAGATCGCGAGCGCCGAGCGCTACGGCACCGACGTCGCCGTCGCCCTGATCGATCTCGACGACTTTGCCCGAATCAACGATGCCGGCGGACACGCGGTGGGCGATGCGACGTTGCAGGCGGTCGCATCGCTGTTGACGCATGCGCTGCGCAAGTCGGATCGTGTCTTCCGGATCGGCGGGGATGAATTTGCGTTCCTGCTTCCGCACACGAATGCCGACGGCGCGGAACTGACCGCGCGGCGCATCCTGGCCTCGGCACTGGTGATGGCCGCCAGCCCGGTCGTGCCGGCCGGCATCTCATTCTCGGCCGGCATCTCCGCCTACCCACAGCTGGCCAGCGACCGGAGCATGCTGTACCGCCAGTCGTCGTCGGCGCTCGCGTGGGCAAAGCGCCACGGCCGAACGGCGGTAACGATCCACGACCCGGCGCGCTATCCGGCCGGCAGCCTGGACCGGCCCGAGTCCGAACTCTCGGCGCTGGTCGAGCGCGTCGTCAGCCTTCGCCCGCTGCGGGCGGTGTTCCAGCCCATCTTCGCGATCGCCGACGGTCGTCCCGTCGGCTACGAGGCACTCATTCGCCCCTTCCCGGAATCGGGCTTCGCGGATCCCGGGAGCCTGTTCCTCGCAGCGGAGATGAGCGGGCGCACGATGGACCTCGACCTTGCCTGCATCGAGACGGCCGTGACCAGCGCGGCGCAGCTCGGTCTCGGCGGCTATATCAGCCTCAACATCTCCCCGCGGACCCTCGAGTCGGTCGAGTTCAGCGTCGGCCACCTGGCCATGATCCTGAGCCGCCACGAGATCGACCCGTCTCGGGTGGTCGTCGAACTGACCGAGCGCGAGACGATCGAGGATCTGCCACGACTCAAGGCCAACGTGGCCGGCCTGCGCCGCCTTGGGATGGGGATTGCCGCCGACGATGTGGGAGCCGGCAACGCTGGGCTGCGGCTCTTGAGCCAGATCCGCTTCGACATCGTCAAGATCGACGTCTCGCTCATCCAGGGCGGCGTCCACCAGGCGACCTCGCTCGAGGTCGTCCGGACGATCCGCGACCTGGCTGCTCGAACGCACTCGACGGTAGTCGCTGAAGGCGTCGAAACCCAGGACCAGCTGCGGATCTGTCGCGACCTTGGACTAACGGCGGCCCAGGGATACCTGCTCGGTCGGCCCTCCGCGGAGCCACCGCGCGACGCCCTCGATCTCGACCAGATCCTGGCCGACGACCCCTGGGCGATGCTGAACCGCTCCAAGGTCCCGGCGTGATCGATCGATTCAGGCTGTGATGGGTTGCGCGATCGAGCGGCGGCCCGTAGACTGCCGGGACCGTCCCGGGTTGGCCGGGGCGTCAGCGCCACGCGGAGTCCGCATCGTGGGTCTCTTTGCCGGTCGGGATCGTCGCCGAGTCGCCGTCGTCGTGACGACGGACGGTCGGCACGTCCAGATGCCGATCTCGAACGCAGACTTCAGCGACAACTCGCCCCTCTCCCTTGTTCGCTTGCTCGTCGTCGGGCTTGAGAGCCTTCTTGGCTTGATTACCGGCAGCCGGCGGGAGAACGGAGGAACCCGGAGGAACGAGCGCCGCTAGCGCCTCGAACCACCGAAGACCAACGGGACCCCTGCCGGGAAGGCGGGGGTCTTGTCGTTTCCGGATACCGGCAAAGGCCCTGAATCAGGAGGCCACCTCGAGATGACGACCAGACAGAGCGACCCGGCCCATTCGCCGAGTCCAGCCGCGCCGCCTCCCGACGCGGCGGCCCGAACGCGTCGAAGCCACGTGCCCGGGGATGGGACCGACCATGCCCGACGGGTAGAGAAGGCCCGCAAGGACATGCTCCACGAGGGGTCGTCCGCGGTCTCCGGCCGGCCGGCACTCAAGCGAACCCGGATTGGCGCCGACGTTGTGTGCGAAGCGCTTCTCCGCCAGGGCGTCGAGGTTTTCTTCAGCTATCCGGGCGGCGTGATCCTGCCGCTGTACGACGTCCTCGGCGACTATCCCGAGCTGCGCCACGTCCTGGTGCGTCACGAGCAGGGCGGCGCCCACGCCGCGGACGGATATGCCCGGGTGACGGGCAAGGTTGGCGTCTGCATGGGGACCTCGGGTCCGGGAGCGACGAACCTGGTCACCGGGATCGGAACCGCCCTCCTCGACTCCATTCCGATGGTCGCGATCACCGGAAATGTGCCAGCCGCCCTGATCGGCAAGGATGCCTTCCAGGAGATCGACATCAACGGCATCACGCTGCCGATGACGAAGCACAACTACCTCGTCCGAAACGCCGACGACCTGCCGCGGGTTCTCGCGGAGGCCTTCCACATCGCTCGAACGGGCCGGCCGGGACCGGTTCACGTCGACATCACCAAGGACGCCCTCCAGCAGGAGACACGCACCGAACATCCGACCGACGAGCAGGTGATGGCCGGCCTGCCCGGCTTCCGCCCGAACCTCGACGGCCACGGCCGTCAGCTCAAGCTGGCCGCGCTGGAACTGGCCCGCGCGAAGCGGCCCGTGATCCTGGCCGGCCACGGCGTTCTGCATGCCGAGGCCTGGGACGACCTCCGGGCGTTCGCCGAGAAGACCCAGATCCCCGTTGCCTGGACGCTGTTGGGGATCGGTGCCATCGACGAGACCCATCCGCTCGCCTACGGGTTCATGGGGATGCACGGCTGGAAGCACGTCAATCGGGCGATCCAATCTGCCGACCTCCTCTTCGCCATTGGGATGCGGTTTGACGACCGGGTGACCGGCAACGTCCGCACGTACGCCCCATACGCGCGGATCGTGCACGTCGACATCGACCCCGCCGAGATCGGCAAGAACGTCGCGGTCGAGGTCCCGATCGTAGGCGACGCCGGGCGGGTCCTGCGGGCCCTGTTGCCGATGGTTCCCGAGGTGGGCTCCGCCGCGCGTGCTGACTACTTCGCGGAACTCGCCGGCTGGAAGGCCGACTCGGAAGGATCGAGCTGGCACGGTTCGGGTGCGTGGCGCGACGGGCACCTGTCTGCCGATTACGTGGTGAGCCGCATCGGCGAGCTATCCGAGCACAAGGCGAACTACGTCGCGGACGTGGGCCAGAACCAGATGTGGCTGGCCCGCTACACCGGGTTCCGGTCGCCCAACAGCCACGTCAGTTCCGGCGGCCTCGGAACGATGGGTTTCAGCGTGCCGGCGGCGATGGGCGCCGCCCTCGGTCGACCCGATCGCGAGACCTGGGCGATCACCGGGGACGGTGGCTTCCAGATGACCTTCCAGGAGCTGATGACCCTGGTCCAGGACCACATTCCGGTCAAGATCGCCCTCTTCGACAACAAGAAACTCGGGATGATCCGTCAGTGGCAGGAGATCATCTACGCTGGGAACTACCACTCGTCCCATCTCATGGGTCCGGATTACCTCAAGCTCGCGGACGCCTTCGGGATTCCGGCCTTCAGTGCCGCCACCCCCGACGAGGTCGACGGCGCGATCCGCTCGGCGCAGGCGGTCGACGGTCCGGCGCTGATCTGGTTCCAGATAGCCGAGGAGCAGAATGTCTTTCCGATGATGCCGGCCGGCAAGGGCCTGTCCGACCTGATCGAGAACTGGGGCGGGGCCGACGAATGAGCAACGATCCATCGCGCAACGGGGTCGAGCCGGACTCGTCGGGCGCGCACAGCGCACCGGCGCACACGGCACCGGCGCACAGTGCACCGGCGCACAGTGCACCGGCGCACACGGCACCCCCGCCGCGGGCGCTTCCTGGCGGAGGCGTGTCCCGCGCCCACCGGCTGATTGCCCTCGTCGTCGATCGGCCTGGCGTCCTGAACCGGGTTGCCAGCCTCATGCGTGCGCGAAACTTCAACATCGATTCGCTCGCCGTCAGCCGAACGGACCGCGCCGACATCAGCCGGATGACGATCACGCTCCACGGGGACGACGTGGCCGTCGAGCAGGCTGCCAAGCAGTTGTACCGCCTGATCGACGTCCTCAAGGTCCAGGACGTGACCAGCGAGCCGACTGTTGAGCACGAACTCGCGCTGGTGAAGATCCGGGCGACCGATTCGACCCGCGCCGAGATCCTCAAGCTCGTGGAAATGAGCCGCGGTCGGGTCGTCGACGTCTCGGCCGAGGCGATCATCGCCGAGGTCAGCGGGCCGGAGACCGATGTCGACGCCTTCGTGGCGCTCGTCCGCACGTACGGGATCAAGGAGCTTGTTCGGACCGGGGCCGTGGTGATGGCTCGCGGCGCGCAATCCATCGAGGAGGCACTCAAGCGATGACCGCGAGGATGTACTACGACAACGATGCGGATCCGGCCGCGCTGGCAGGTTCCACCGTCGCGATCATCGGCTACGGCAGCCAGGGCCACGCCCATGCCCGCAATCTCCACGAGTCGGGCGTGAATGTCGTGGTGGGCCTCGCCCCGGGGTCCAAGAGCCGCGCGCTCGCCGCCGCTGCCGGCCTCGCCGTCGCGGACGTCGCCGACTCGGTTCGGCAAGCCGACGTGATCATGATCCTGGTCCCCGATACCGCCCAGAAGGCGGTTTACGACACCGAGATCGGGCCGAACCTGCGGCCGGGCCAACTCCTGATGTTCGCCCACGGCTTCAACATCCACTTCGGGCGGATCGATCCGCCGGAGGGCGTCGACGTCGGGATGGTGGCCCCGAAGGGTCCCGGCCATCTCGTCCGCAGCGTGTACGAGGCCGGCGGCGGCGTTCCGGCGCTGTTCGCGATCCATCGCGATGCCTCCGGCGCGGCGCGGGCCCGCGTGCTCGCGTACGCCCGGGCGCTCGGCAGCATGCGTGCCGGGATCCTCGAGACCACGTTCAAGGAGGAGACCGAAACCGACCTGTTCGGGGAGCAGGCGCTGCTCTGCGGCGGTGTGTCGGCGCTGGTCAAGGCCGCGTTCGAGACCCTCGTCGAGGCCGGCTATCAGCCCGAGCTCGCCTACTTCGAGACGATGCACGAGCTGAAGCTCATCGTCGACCTGATGTACCGCGGCGGCCTCAACTTCATGCGGTTCAGCGTGTCGGACACGGCCGAGTACGGCGACTACGTATCCGGCCCGCGGGTCGTCGAGGGGGCGAAGGCCACGATGCGCGACGTCCTCTCGGAGATCCAGAGCGGCGCGTTCGCGCGACGCTGGATCGAGGAGAACGACACCGGCCGCCACGACTTCGAGCGCCTCCGCGCGCAGGACCGCGATCACCAGATCGAGCAGGTCGGGGCCGAGCTGCGCTCGAAGATGCCCTTCCTCAACCCGGTGGTCGTCCGTGCCGGCGAGGCCCAGGCCGGGGCCGGCGCCGCCCCCGCGGCGACCGCAGCCGGGAGCGCCGACTGATGGCGGCCGCGCCCTCCCGCCCTTCGGGACCGTTCGTCCCCGCGGGGACCGTTCGCGTCTTCGATACGACACTGCGTGACGGCGAGCAGGCGCCGGGCGCGGGGCTGACCGCGGCTGAGAAGCTCGAGGTCGCCCGGCAGCTCGTGCGGCTCAAGGTCGATGTCATCGAGGCGGGGTTCCCCGCGGCCTCGCCGGGCGACTTCGACGCCGTTCACCGGATCGCCCGCGAGACCAGGGGCGTGGCCGTGGCCGCGCTCGCCCGGTGCCGCGACGGCGATCCGCAACGGGCCGTCGAGGCGATCCGCGTCGCCGAACGGCCGCATCTCCACGTGTTCATCGCGACCTCGGACATTCACCTC
>JANNUK010000496.1:0-19532 GCA_031395155.1 Chloroflexota bacterium
AAGGCCCGGACGACCTGGGTTGAGCCGCGCTCGTCCATCCCTTCGACGTGGCCGCGCCGGCTATTGAGATCGCCGATGACGTCGCCAACGAAGTCGACCGGCATCGTGACCTCGACCCGCATCGTCGGCTCGAGCACCGTCGGGCTCGCCTTCTCCACGGCGTCCTTGACGGCCATGGATCCGGCGATCTTGAACGCCATCTCGGACGAATCCACCTCGTGGTAGGACCCGTCATAGAGCGTGGCCCGGACGTCGACCATGGGGTAGCCCGCGTAGATCCCCGTTGCGAGGGCTTCGCGGATGCCATTGTCGACCGACTTGATGTATTCCCGCGGGATCGTGCCGCCGACGATCTTGTCGACGAACTCGTAGCCGACACCCTTCTCGGTGGGCTCGAGGCGGATCATCGCGTGGCCGTACTGGCCCTTGCCGCCCGTCTGGCGGATGAAGCGCCCGTTCCCGGTCGCCTCGCGCCGGATCGTCTCACGGTATGACACGGATGGACGGCCGACGTTGGCCGCCACCTTGAACTCGCGGACCATCCGATCGACGAGGACTTCAAGATGGAGCTCGCCCATTCCGGCGATCCGGGTCTGGCCCGACTCCTCGTCCGTATGGACGCGGAAGGTGGGGTCCTCCTCGGCGAGCCGCTGCAAGGCGATGGCCAGCTTGTCCTGGTCCGCCTTGGTCTTGGGCTCGATCGCGACCTCGATGACCGGCTCCGGAAAGGTGATCGACTCGAGGATGATCGGATGGTCCGGAGCGCTCAGCGTGTCGCCCGTGTACGTGTCCTTGAGCCCGACGGCCGCGGCGATGTCGCCCGCATAGACCTGATCGATCTCCTCGCGGTGATTGGCGTGCATCTGGAGGATGCGCCCGATGCGCTCCCGCTTGTCCTTCGTCGCGTTGTAGACGTAGGAGCCCGACTTCAACGTGCCGGCGTAGACGCGGAAGAACGCCAGTTTGCCGACGAACGGGTCGGCCGCGATCTTGAACGCGAGGGCGCTGAAGGGCTCGGAATCGTCGACCGTGCGCACGATCTCGAGGCCGGTGGCCGGATCCAGGCCGATCGTCGGCGGGACGTCGAGCGGTGACGGCAGGTAGGCGACGACGGCATCGAGCATCGGCTGGATGCCCTTGTTCTTGAGCGCCGAACCGGTCAGGACGGGCACGAACTGGTAGCCCAGGGTCCCGAGCCGGAGTCCGTGCTTGATCTCATCGACCGTCAGTTCCTCGCCCTCGAGGAACTTGTGCGTGAGGTCGTCGTCCACCTCGGCGACGATCGCGATCATTGCATCGCGATGCCTGAGCGCCTCGGCGAGCAGCTCGTCGGGCACGTCGACGACGTCGATCTGCGAACCCAGGTCGTCGCGATACATGATCGCCTTCATCTCGACCAGGTCGATGACGCCCTGAAAGCGGTCCTCGGAGCCGATGGGGATCTGGATCGGAACGGGTCGGGCGCCCAGGCGGTCGCGGATCATGTCGACGCAGCGCCAGAAGTCGGCGCCGGTGCGATCCAGCTTGTTGATGAAGCAGATACGCGGAACCTGGTAGCGATCCGCCTGCCGCCAGACCGTCTCGGACTGGGGCTCGACACCGGCAACGCCATCGAATACGACGACCGCGCCGTCGAGCACTCGAAGGCTCCGCTCGACCTCAACGGTGAAGTCCACGTGCCCGGGCGTATCGATGATGTTGATGCGATGCTCGTCCCAGAAGCAGGTCGTGGCCGCGGCCGTGATGGTGATGCCGCGCTCCTGCTCCTGCGGCATCCAGTCCATCGTGGCCGCGCCCTCGTGGACCTCGCCGAGCTTGTAGATCTTCTTCGTGTAGAAGAGGATCCGCTCGGTCACGGTCGTCTTGCCCGCGTCGATATGGGCGATGATCCCGATGTTCCGGGTACGCCCGAGCGGGACGGATCGAGTCACGTGCTCTCTACCCTTCCCGCTCTACCACTTGAAATGGCTGAAGGCCTTGTTGGCCTCCGCCATCTTGTGGGTGTCCTCACGCCGCTTCACCGCGGCGCCCAGGTTGTTCATGGCATCGACGAACTCCGCCGCGAGCTTCTCGCTCATGCTCTTGCCGCTGCGCTTGCGCGCGGACTGGACGAGCCAACGCACGCCGAGCGACAAGCGTCGCTCGCCGCGGATCTCGACCGGCACCTGGTATGTGGCGCCTCCGACGCGGCGAGGCTTGACCTCAATGATCGGCGTCGCGTTGCGCAGCGCGGCCTCGAGGACCTCGATCCCGGGTCGACGGGCGGACGCCTCGGCCCGCGCCAGCGCCTGGCGCAAGATCCGGTTGGCCAGGTTTCGCTTGCCGTCGCGCATGAGCTTGGCGGTAAATCGCGCGGTCGTCCGGTTGGCCGGGATCGTCTCGTACTTGGCCTTGCGCGGCATGCTTGTCCGGCGGGGCATTACTTCCTGCCTCCAACGGCCGGAGCGGCCTTGGCGCCGTACTTGCTTCGTCCCTGCTTGCGATCGCGGACGCCGGCCGCGTCGAGGGTGCCACGGATGATGTGGTACTTGACCGAGGGAAGGTCCTTCACGCGACCGCCGCGCACGAGGACGACCGAGTGCTCCTGGAGGTTGTGACCGATACCGGGGATGTAGGCCGTGACCTCCATCTGGTTGGTCAGCCGGACGCGGGCGATCTTGCGCAGGGCCGAGTTCGGCTTCTTGGGCGTCATCGTCCGGACCTGCAGGCACACCCCCCGCTTCTGGGGCGCGCCGGGGATGGAAACCTGGCGCTGGTGCAGGCTGTTCCAATTCTTGCGCATGGCCGGGGCCTTGATCTTCGAGATCTTCGGTTTGCGGCCGTGACGCACGAGCTGGCTGATCGTCGGCACGAAGACGCTGCTCCTTTCCTACCATTGTCCGGTGTCGGTCGAACGACCGAGCGGTCCATCTCAATCCTCGGGCACGTCCGAGGACGGGGACCGCGGTTCAGTGGCTGATTGGCCCCGCGTTCCGGGGCATCCGCGCGCACGCGGTTCGCGCACCCCTCTCGAGGCCACGAACGCGGAGTGTAGCAGCGGCTCGCGAGAGGCGTCAAACAGCATCTGTCGGGCGGATCCGGCTCGCTCCGGCGGCCACCGCCCCTCCCGGCCTGGTCGGCGACGTCGGCTCACCGTTGCCCATGAATCCGCGGCCGCGATACGTGGGCTGGGCATGATAACGCCCGCCGAACACCGGCGGGCGTTATCGCGAATTCAGGCTCGGTTCAGTCCTCGCCGGCGCCTGCCGTTACCTCCTCGAGGAACGGATTGTGCTCGGCAGTATCGTCCGCGTCGTCTCCGAGCGCGCCGAAGGGATTCGGGCTCTCGCCCTCGTCCTCGGCATCGGCGATCGTGGCCGCAAGGGCCAGTCCCGCCGCCTCGTCTGGGCCGGTCCCCGAGCCATCGTCGAGGAACGGGTTGTATTCGGACCCACCGTCCTCGAGTGCCTCGCCGGCGAGGGCTTCCAGCGCCGCTCGACGATCGCGCTCGCGGCGCGCCGCAACGTTCGCCGGAGAACCCGTCCCTGCCGGGATGAGCTTGCCGATGATGACGTTTTCCTTGAGTCCGATCAGGTGGTCCTTGGCGCCGTTGATGGCAGCCTCGGTCAGCACCCGGGTCGTCTCCTGGAAGGACGCCGCGGCGAGGAAGCTCGAGCTGTTGAGTGAGGCCTTGGTTACGCCGAGGAGCACGGTCTGGGCCGTCGCCGGCTCGCCGCCCTCCGCCAGGACGCGATTGTTGGCCTCCTCGAAGTCGAGTCGATCGATGAGCTCGGTCGGGAGCAGGTCCGTATCGCCGGGCTGGTCGATGCGCACCTTGCGCAGCATCTGGCGGGCGATGATCTCGATGTGCTTGTCGTTGATGGTGACGCCCTGGCTCCGGTACACCTTCTGGACTTCCTTCACCAGATAGCGCTGGACGGCGTCCTTGCCCCGGGTGTCGAGGTACTCCTGCGGGTTGATCGGCCCATCGGTGATGGCATCGCCGGCCCGGATGTCCTGACTGTTCTCGACAAGGAGCTTCGCGTTGTGCGGGATCGAGTACTCGCGCTCCACGATGTCCTCGGCCCGGACGAGCAGTCCGCCATCGCCCTTGACCACGATCCCCTTGACGGGTGACGTGACCTCGGACGGGGTGTCTCCGTTGTCGCGGGCCAGGACCTGGCCGGCCTCGACGAGGTCGCCGGGGGCCGCCAGCAGCTCGGCGCCGGCCGGTAGCGCGAGATTCGTGTCGTACGACTCGCGACTGGTGACCTTCACCTTCGTGCCGACATCGCCCCGAATGATCTCGACGGTTCCATCGATGTGGCTGATCTCGGCCTTGCCCTTTGGAACGCGGGCTTCAAACAGTTCCTCGACGCGTGGCAGGCCCGCGGTGATGTCCAGGCCGGCGACGCCGCCGGTATGGAACGTGCGCATCGTGAGCTGGGTCCCCGGCTCGCCGATGGACTGCGCGGCGATGATGCCGACGGCTTCGCCGACGCCGACCATCTCTCCGGTCGCGAGGTTGCGCCCGTAGCACGCTCGGCAGACGCCGTAGCGGGCCTCGCAGGTGAGCGGCGAGCGAACCAGGACCTCGTCGAACCCGGCCGCGTCGATCGCCGCCGCATGGTCCTCGCCGATCATGACATTCCGCTCGATGATCGGCTGCGCGACGTCGCCCTTCTTCGGCTTGGCCGAGGGGTCAACGAGCCTGGCGGCCGCCAGGCGTCCGACGAGGCGGCGTCGGAAGGCGTCCGGCTCGTCGGCCGAGTCGGCGCGCGTGATCCAGCTCCCCTCCTCCGTCTCGCAGTCCTCATCGCGGGTGATCACGTCCTGGGCGACGTCGACGAGACGTCGGGTCAGGTACCCGGAGTCGGCGGTGCGGAGCGCCGTGTCGGCAAGTCCCTTGCGGGCGCCGTGGGTTGAGATGAAGTATTCGAGGACGGTCATGCCCTCACGGAAGTTGCTGCGCACCGGGACGTCGATGATCCGACCCGACGGGTCGGCCATCAAGCCGCGCATGGCGCCCAGCTGGCCGATGTTGCCCTTGTTGCCGCGGGCACCCGACGCCGTCATCATGGTCACGGGCCCGAACGGGTCGAGCGACTTCATCATGTCGTCGGACATCCGGGCGGTGATGTCCTGCCATACGCCGACAACCTGTTCGTAGCGCTCGTCCTCCGTGATGAGGCCACGCTGGAAGTTCTTGTCGATCTGGGCGACCTGGGTGTCGGCTTCGGCAAGCAGCTCACCCTTGTTCTTGGGGATCTGGATGTCCCACAGCCCGATCGTCACGCCGCCGCGGGTGGCGAACTCAAAGCCGACGCTCTTGATCCCGTCCACGAGGTGGGCGGTCTCCTCGGAGCCGAGCAGCCGATAGGCCTCATCGACGAGACGCTTCAACTCCGAGCGCTTCATGATCGCGTCGGAGAATCGCAACCGGTCGGGAAGGATCTGGTTGAAGATGACGCGGCCGACCGTGGTGCGCACGCGCGCCGGGACCAGCGACTGCGTTGCCTCGTCCCAGGTCTGGACCTCGGCGTCCACCGGTTCGTGGAGCGTGACCGTGCGCAGCTGGTAGGCGAGAATCGCCTCGTCTTCACCTGAGAAGATCCGGACGGCCTTCTTGCGCGGCACGTCCATCGACATCGTCAGGTAGTAGCAGCCGAGGACCATGTCCTGGGTCGGCGCCACGACCGGGCTGCCGTCCGCGGGCGACAGCAGGTTGGCGGTCGACAGCATCATCGTCCGCGCCTCCTCCTGGGCGGCGCTGGACAGCGGCACGTGGACGGCCATCTGATCGCCATCGAAGTCCGCGTTGAATGCCTGGCAGACCAGGGGATGAATCTGGATCGCGGACCCCTCGACCAGGATCGGCATGAACGCCTGGATGCCGAGGCGGTGCAGCGTCGGTGCCCGGTTCAGGAGGACGGGGTGATCCTGGATGACCTCTTCGAGGACATCCCAGACCTCGGGCCGGACGCGCTCGACGATGCGCTTGGCACTCTTGATGTTGTGGGCAAAGCCCTTCTCGACAAGCTGGCGCATGACGAACGGCTTGAACAGCTCGAGCGCCATCTTCTTGGGAAGACCGCACTGGTGCAGCTTGAGCTCCGGTCCGACGACGATGACTGACCGACCCGAGTAGTCGACGCGCTTGCCGAGCAGGTTCTGGCGAAATCGGCCCTGCTTGCCCTTGAGCATGTCGCTCAGTGACTTGAGCCGATGGTTGCCGGTTCCGGCGATCGCCCGGCCACGGCGGCCGTTGTCGATCAGGGCGTCGCACGCTTCCTGGAGCATCCGCTTCTCGTTGCGGATGATGATCTCCGGCGCCCCGAGCTCGAGGAGCCGCTTCAGGCGGTTGTTGCGGTTGATCACCCGGCGATAGAGATCGTTGAGGTCGGACGTCGCGAACCGTCCACCGTCGAGCTGGACCATCGGGCGCAGATCGGGCGGGATGACCGGGATGACCGACAGGATCATCCAGTCGGGGCGGGTGCCCGAACGGCGGAAGGCCTCGATCAGGCGCAGCCGCTTGATCGCCTTCTTGCGGCGCTGGCCCGAGCTGGTTCGCACCTCGACATGAAGCGTGCGAGCAAGCTCCTCCAGGTCCATTCGGCTGATGATGTCGCGGATCGCCTCGGCGCCCATGCCGGCGTTGAACAGCCGACTCCGACCTGCATTGTTGTAGCGCTCCTCGAGACCGCGCAGCTCGAGCTCGCCGAGGGTCATCATCGGCTTGAGGCCCTCGATCTCGTCGCGGACCTTGCGGATTTCGTCCTTGAGGCCCTGGGCCTGCTCGTGGAGCTTGCCCTTTTCGGCTCGGAGTGTCTCCTCCAGCGCAGCCTTCAGGTCCTCGAGCTTCTGGTCGACGGCTCGCGCCTCGTCCTTCTCGCGCTGCTGGAGCTCCTCGTTGACCCGCTCGGTCTCCGCGGACACCACCTTGCGCAGGAGTGCCTTGGCCTCCTTGCCGGCCTTGTCGCCGGCGGCCACGACCACCTCACCCGTCGGGGCGAAGGCAATGGTCTCCTCGGCAGCAGCAGTCTTGAGGGCAGCGACCTGCGCCTCGACGGCCTGGGCGGCGGCAACCACTTCCTCGGTGCGCGCCGTGCGCTGGCTCTCAAGGTCCGCCTTGGTCCTGGCAAGCTCGGCCGTCAGCTCATCCTTGGTCCGGTTGAAGTCGGCTTTCAGCTGATCCTCGAGGTCGTTGAGGTGCTGGCCGGACTTGCCGCCGCGGCCTTCGGCCTCCTCCTCGAGCTGGCGCAGGGCGCGCTTGCGCGCCTCCTCGTCGACGTGGGTGACGATGTACAGGGCGAAGTACAGGATTCGTTCGAGGTTCCGCGGGCTGATGTCGAGCAGGATGCCGAGTCGCGACGGGGTGCCCTTGAAGTACCAGATGTGGCTGACCGGGCTGGCCAGCTGGATGTGGCCCATGCGCTCGCGACGCACCTTGGAGCGCGTGACCTCGACGCCGCACTTGTCGCAGATGATGCCCTTGTAGCGGATCCGCTTGTACTTGCCGCAGTAGCACTCCCAGTCCTTCGTCGGACCAAAGATGCGCTCGTCGAACAGCCCGTCCTTCTCCGGCTTCAGCGTCCGGTAGTTGATCGTCTCGGGCTTGGTGACCTCACCTCGCGACCACTCCCGGATCTGGTCCGGGCTGGCGAGCGAGATGCGGATCGCGCTGAAATTATTGACCTCGAGCATGGTTCTCCTCCGCCGGGCCGTCTGGCTCGACCCCGCGATGCGGACCGTGAGCGGGCGCCGCCGGGCCGGCCGGGACCCCGTGGCGCGAAATGAGCGTGTAGTTCGTCAGCGTTTGGATCGGGTCAGTCCTCGAACCCGGCGAGATTGATCCCACCGAGGTCGGGGAGCAGGTAACCCGACGCGTCGTCCTCGCCGAGCGGAATCTCCTCCTCGTTCTGGTCCAGGATCTCCGCGTTCAGCCCAAGGCTGCGCAGCTCCTTGATCAGGACCTTGAACGACTCCGGCACGCGCGGCGGCTGGATCTCCTCCCCCTTCACGATGGCTTCATAGGTCTGGACACGCCCGAGGACGTCGTCCGACTTGACCGTCAGCAGCTCCTGCAGGATGTTCGCGGCGCCGTACGCCTCGAGCGCCCAGACCTCCATCTCGCCGAACCGCTGACCGCCGAACTGGGCCTTGCCACCGAGCGGCTGCTGGGTGATCAGGCTGTAGGGACCGGTCGATCGAGCGTGGATCTTGTCCTCGACGAGGTGGTGGAGCTTCAGCATGTAGATGTAGCCAACGGTGATCGGCCGGTCGAACGCTTCGCCCGTCCGCCCATCCCGGAGCTCGATCTTGCCGTCCTCGGGCAGGCCGGCCTCGCGCAGCTCGGCCTGGATCTGGACTTCCGTCGCGCCATCGAATACGGCGGTCGCCGCGGTCTCGCCCTTCTCGTGGAGCGCCCATCCAAGATGGGTCTCCAGGATCTGGCCGATGTTCATGCGCGATGGGACACCGAGCGGGTTGAGGATGATGTCGACCGGGGTCCCATCCGGCAGGAACGGCATATCCTCCTGCGGCAGGATCTTGGCGATCACGCCCTTGTTGCCGTGGCGCCCGGCCATCTTGTCCCCGACACTGATCTTGCGCTTCTGGGCGACAGACACCCGGACCAGGCGATTGACGCCCGGCTGGAGGTCGTCGTTGAGCTCGCGCCGGAACTCGCGAACCTCGACGACCTTGCCGCGCTCGCCGTGCGGCAGGCGGAGCGAGCTGTCTTTCACTTCGCGGGCTTTCTCGCCGAAGATCGCCCGCAGCAGGCGCTCCTCCGCGGTCAGCTCTGTCTCGCCCTTGGGCGTGATCTTGCCGACGAGGATGTCCCCGGGACGCACTTCGGCGCCGATGTAGACGATGCCCTCTTCGTCCAGGTCCTTGAGGGATTCCTCGCCGACGTTCGGGATGTCGCGGGTGATCTCCTCGGGACCGAGCTTCGTGTCACGCGACTCGATCTCGTGCTTCTCGATGTGGATGCTGGTGAACAGGTCGTCGCGAACGAGGCGGTCGCTGATGACGATGGCGTCCTCGTAGTTGCTCCCCTCCCAGCTCATGAACGCGACCAGGATGTTCCTGCCCAGCGCCAGTTCGCCGCGATCCGTCGAGGACGAGTCCGCGAGCGGTTCGGTGGCGTCGACGCGGTCGCCGACGGCCACGATCGGGCGATGGTTGATGCAGGTGCCCTGGTTGCTGCGCACGAACTTCAGAAGGCGGTACTCGTCCAGTTCCCCGGCGTCCGTCTCGATCTGGATGCGCTCGGCGGTGACACTCGTCACGACGCCCGCTCGGCGGGCGACCACGACCTGGCCGGAGTCGCGCGCGGCGCGCTCTTCCATGCCCGTCCCCACGATCGGTGCCTCGGGCTCCAGGAGCGGCACGGCCTGGCGCTGCATGTTCGATCCCATGAGGGCTCGGTTGGCATCGTCGTGCTCGAGGAAGGGGATGAGCGCGGTCGCCACCGACACGACCTGCTTGGGGCTGACGTCCATGTACTCGATCTGGTCCGGCCGGGCTTCGGGGAACTGGTCCCGATAGCGCGACGGAACCCGCTCGTCGACGAAATGGCCGGCCTTGTCCAGGGCCGCGTTGGCCTGGGCGACCACATGCTCCTCCTCGACGTCGGCCGGGAGGTACTCGATCTGGTCCGTCACGATGGATCGGATCGGGAAGGCATTCGCCTTCTGCTTCTTCAACTCGGCGGCAGCCGCGGCGTTCAGGCGCGCGCCCTTCTTGACGATCACCGAACGATCCTTCGCGACCAGGTCTGCACCCGCCTCGTAGGACTGAAGGTCGGGGTCGTCCCAGGCGACGGTCCGCTTGACCCGCCGATAGGGCGTCTCGATGAAGCCGTACGTGTTGATCCGGCCATAGGTCGCGAGAGACCCGATCAGCCCGATGTTCGGACCTTCCGGTGTCTCGATCGGACAGATCCGACCGTAGTGGCTGTGATGCACGTCGCGAACGTCGAAGCCGGCGCGCTCCCTCGACAGGCCGCCCGGACCCAGGGCCGACAGGCGGCGCTTCGAGGTCAGCTCGGCGAGCGGGTTGGTCTGGTCCATGAACTGCGAGAGCTGGCTGCCCCCGAAGAACTCCTTCATCGCGGCCACGACGGGTCGGATGTTGATGAGCGCGTTCGGGGTTGCCTTGTCGATCTCCTGGATCGTCATCCGCTCGCGAACCACGCGCTCCATGCGGAGCAGGCCAATCCGGAAGGCGTTCTGGATCAGCTCGCCGTTTGCCCGGATTCGTCGATTGCCGAGGTGGTCGATGTCGTCCTTGGGGTGGAGGCCGCGGTTGCACTCGATGAGGTGGCCGACGATCGAGGCGATATCCTCGCGAGTGATCGTCCGGCCGTCGACCGGCAGTTCCACGCCGAGCCGGCCGGCGACGTTGTCGAGCTTTCGATTGAACTTGTAGCGTCCGACCCGGCCGAGGTCGTAGCGGCGGAAGTTGAAGAAGAGGCTCTCAACGAGCTGGCGCGCGTTGTCGCCCGTCGGCGGATCGCCCGGGCGGAGCTTCTTGTAGACCTCGATCAGCGCTTCGGCTTGCGTGTGCGTGAGGTCCTTGTCCAGTGTCTGCGCAACGTACGGATGCTCGGGATCGACATCGATGGACGAGAACAGTGCGGCGATCTCGTCGTTCTGCTCGTAGCCGACGGCCCGCAGCAGGGTGGTCGCGGCGATCTTGCGCTTGCGATCCACTTTGACCCAGAGCTGGTCCTTGTTGTTGGTTTCGAACTCCAGCCACGCTCCGCGATTCGGGATGACCTTGGCGGAGAACAGCATCCGGCCGGTCGTTGGATCCTCGGCCTCGCTGTAGTAGACGCCCGGCGAGCGAACCAGCTGGCTGACCACGACGCGCTCGGCACCGTTGATGACAAAGGTGCCCTGATCCGTCATCCATGGGTAGTCGCCCATGTAGACGCGCTGGCGTTGAATCTCGCCCGTCTCCTTGATCAGGAGTTCCACATTGACGTAGAGCGGCTTGCTGAACGTCAGGTCCTTGGTTCGGGCCTCCTCCTCCGAGTACTTCGGCGCGCCGAACTCGTAGTCAAGGAACTGGAGCTCCATGACCTTGGCCGTGAAGTCCTTGATCGGGCTGATCTCGTCGAACAGCTCCCGAAGGCCCTTTTCGATGAACCACTGGAACGAATCCAGCTGGAGCTCGATCAGGTTCGGGATGGGCAGAACCTCGGGGATCCTGGCATAGCTTTTGCGCCCGGCTGTGGCCGGCGCAGTCGACGAATCAGCGGAAGACAGCATGAAAGACCGCTCCTTGGGGGAGGAGAGAAGAGATCGGGAAGGCCGCGCTCACAGAAGGAGTAGGATACCGCGCCCGCGGTACATGTCAAATGGGGCGGCGGCCGAAGCCGCCGCCCAGAGTTCCCCCGGAGGCACCCCGGGGCGTTGATCTACTTGATCTCGACCTTGGCGCCCTGCTCTTCGAGGGCGGCCTTGATCTTCTCGGCCTCCTCTCGCGTGACGCCCTCCTTGACGGGCTTCGGGGCCGCGTCGACGACGTCCTTGGCTTCCTTCAGGCCAAGACCGGTCAGTTCGCGAACAACCTTGATCACCGGGATCTTGTTTGGGCCGATCTCGGTGAGGATGGCCGTGAACTCGGTCTGCTCCTCGACGACCGCCGCGGCCGGTCCGCTGTCGCCGGCCGGAGCTGCTGCAACCGCCATCGGTGCGGCCGCGGTCACGCCATAACGCTCCTCGAAGCGCTTGATGAATTCCGACAGCTCGAGCACCGTCATCTTGTCGATGGCGCCGAGCAGATCGTCCTGGGTGATGACTGCCATGAGATCGTTCTCCTTGGTAGCTGGTCGCCGGTGTGGGCCGGCAACATTGGTTTCTTCCGTTGGCGCCGTGCGCCGGTGTCGCTAGGCGACGGCTTGCGCCTTCTGGTCGCGGACCTGGACGAGGGCATTGCCCAGGTTGCGCAGGTTCGCGCCGAGGAGCCCGGCGAGGGTGGCCGTCGGCGACTGGATCGCCCCGGCAAGCTTGGCCAGCAGGATCTCCCGCGGCGGGAGTCCCGCCAGGGTGACCACGTCGGCCGCACCGATGGCACGATCGCCGAGCACGGCACCCGTGATCTTCACGATCTTGTACGGACGCGTCGCGTCGATCACGGCCTTGGCGGTGGCTGCCTCGTCGGTCCCGAAGGCGATGGCCGTCGGCCCGATCAGCAGCGGACTGAGCGCCTCACCGATCGTGTCGGCGGCGGCGATCCGAATGAGACGGTTCTTGACGACGCGGTACCGGACGTCCTGCTTGCGCAGGGCGCGCCGGATCTCGGCGATCTCCCCGACCTTGAGGCCGCGGTACTCGGAGACAATGAGCGTGCGGCTACGAGCAAGCTCCTCGCGCAGCTCGGCGACCGTCTCGCGTTTGGCCTCGGTGGGCATGGATGCCCTCCTGTTTGCTATGACGCGCAACCGGCGCGCGGCGGTGGGCGACCGACCCCGAAGGGCCGGGACGCACCTGCGACGGTCGCCCGAGGGCGATGCCATGACTCGCAGGGGTCACGCCCACCGTGCGGTGGAGCGTTGTGGTTCCCTGCCTCGGCGTGCTCATCGGCGTCCCCGGGTCTGCGACCCGGTCCGGTCCGATGGATCAAGCCCCGTCCGTCGTCGCGCGAAGCGGCGGCGGGCTGCGGGCGCAGGCTGTCTGCGGCGGTCCGTCTTCTTGATCAGGCGCCGCGTCTCTCGACCGGCGTCACGTCTGGTGCGGCGGGAGTCGCCCGCCGGCGAGCGGCTAGGCCGCGGCGGCCACGGCGAGCAGCGCGGGCAGATCCACGCGGATGCCGGGGCCCATGGTGCTGGCGATGGTCAGGCCTTTGAGATACTGGCCCTTGGCCCCGGACGGTCGGGCCCGGTTGACGGCGTCGACCAGGGCGGCCACGTTGGCGACGATCGCGTCGGCCTCGAAGCTGACCCGCCCGACCGGCACGTGGACGATCGCGCCCTTGTCGAGCTTGAACTCGATCCGGCCACCCTTGACCTCCTTGAGCGTTCGCTCGAGGTCGAAGGTGATCGTGCCGGCCTTGGGATTCGGCATCAGCCCGCGTCGTCCGAGGATCTTTCCGAGACGTCCGACGACGCCCATGAGGTCGGGGGTGGCCAGGGCGACATCGAATTCGAGCCAGCCGGCCTCGATCTTCTTGGCCAGGTCCTCGGCTCCAACCTCGTCGGCCCCGTTGCGCAGGGCCTCCTGGGCCTTCTCGCCCTGGGCAAACACCGCGACGCGAACGACCTTGCCGGTGCCGTTCGGAAGGACCACCGTGCCGCGCACCATCTGGTCGGCGTGACGCGGATCGACGCCGAGCTTGAGATGCGCCTCGATGGTGGCATCGAAGGCGACCGTCGCGGTCTCCTTGATCAGGTCCGCCGCCTCGGCAGGACTGTACAGTCGCTCGCGATCGACGAGTTTCGCCGCCTCGCGATATTTCTTGCCGTGCTGTGCCATGTTCGGGTCTCCTGTCGGTCGGGATCAGCCGACCTCCCCCTTGTCGCGGGGTGGGCGTCCGGCCGAATGGTGTGCGGGGCCGGTCCGCGCTGTCGACTCAGCCGACGACGTCGATGCCCATGCTCCGGGCCGTTCCCTCGATCTGGCGGGCGGCGGCCTCGACGTCGTTGGCGTTGAGGTCGGTCATCTTGATGGCCGCAATCTCGCGCAGCTGGTCGCGGGTGACGCGTCCGACCATGGTCCGCTTGGCCTCGGTCGAGCCCTTCTCCAGCCCGGCCGCCTTGCGCAGCAGGTCCGCTGCCGGTGGTGTCTTGAGAGTGAACGTGAACGAGCGGTCCTCGTAGACCGTGATCTGGGCCGGGATCACCTGTCCGGCCTTGTCGGCCGTCTTCTCGTTGTAGGACTTGGTGAACTCGACGATGTTGATGCCGTGCGGGCCCAAGGCCGTCCCAACGGGCGGGGCCGGAGTGGCCTTGCCGGCGGGCAGCTGCAGGGTAAGCACGATTCGGATCTTCTTCGCCACGGGGAGCTCGTTCCTTTCTTAGAGCTTCTCGACCTGGAGGAAGTCGAGCTCGACCGGAGTCTCGCGGCCGAAGATGCTCACGAGGACCTTGACCTTGTTGCGCTCAGGGTTGACCTCGTCGACCGTGCCGATGAACTCGGCGAAGGGCCCATCGGTAACCCGGACACTCTGACCCTTCGTGAAGGCAACGCGGTACTTGGGCGTCTCCACGCCCATGTGCCGCAGGATCTGCTTGACCTCGTTCTCATCGAGCGGAATCGGCTCGCTGCGGACGCCGGGGATGTTGGCGCCGCCGACGAAGCTCGTCACGCCCGGTGTGTTGCGGACGACGAACCAGCTGTCCGGGTCGAGGACCATCTCGACCAGGACGTAGCCGGGGTAGACCTTCTTCTGGACGGTGTGTCGCTGACCCTGGCGGATCTCGATCTCGTCCTCCATCGGGACGAGGACCTGGTAGATCCGATCCTCCATGCCCATCGACTCAATGCGATGTTCGAGGTTGGCCTTGACCTTGTTCTCGTAGCCCGAGTACGTGTGGATGACGTACCAGCGCTTCTCGGGCGTCTGGGCCTCGGCGGTCGACTCTGTCATCATCGGACGAGAACGGTCGACAGGGCGCCGACAGCGCCCTGGAAGATGCGGTCGAAGACAAACACGAAGGCACCCACCGCCAGGCTGACGGCGAACACCAGCACGGTCAGGTTGCGGGTCTGGGCAGGCGTCGGCCAGGTGACCTTCTTCAGTTCGGACCACGCTTCGTTGATGAAGCGGCGCAGTCGTTTCACGGTGATGCTGTCTCGATTCGGCTACGTTCGGGGGTGGCAGGGGCGATAGGACTCGAACCTACAACCGCCGGTTTTGGAGACCGGTGCTCTGCCAATTGAGCTACGCCCCTCCGAGGATCGGCCGTCACTTGGCCTCGCGATGGAGGGTGTGGCGTCGACAACGCGGACAATACTTGTTCAGCTCGATCCGGTTGGGATCGTTCCTCTTGTTCTTGCGGGTCGTGTACGTCCGCTCCTTGCACTCGGTGCAGGCGAGCTGGAGCGTGGGTCGCGCTTCTACTCTTGCCATGTCGTGCCTACTCGGCGATCGTGACGATGGCGCCGGCGCCGACGGTCCGACCACCCTCGCGGATGGCGAAGCGCTGGCCGGTCTCGATGGCGATCGGGGTGATCAGCTCGACGCTCATCTCGACGTTGTCGCCGGGCATGATCATCTCGGCGCCGTCGGGCAGCCCGATCGCGCCGGTCACGTCGGTCGTGCGCAGGTAGAACTGCGGGCGATAGCCGTTGTAGAAGGGGGTATGGCGACCGCCCTCGTCCTTGGTCAGGACGTAGACCTGGGCGGTGAACTTGGTGTGCGGCTTGACCGAGCCACTCTTGGCCAGGACCTGGCCGCGTTCGATCTCCTCGCGCTCGATGCCCCGGATGAGGCAGCCGACGTTGTCGCCGGCACGGCCCTCGTCGAGCAGTTTCTTGAACATCTCGACGCCGGTGACCACGATCTTGCGGGTGGCCTTGACGCCGACCAGCTCGACCTCGTCGCCGACCTTGACGATGCCGCGCTCGATGCGCCCGGTGGCGACGGTGCCGCGGCCCTTGATCCCGAAGACATCCTCGACCGGCATGAGGAACGGCTTGTCGATGGCACGCTCGGGGGTCGGGATGTAGGAATCGACGGCGTCCAGCAGCTCCTGGATGGGCACGTAGGCCGGGTCGGACGCATCGTCGGAGGCCTCGAGGGCCTTCAGCGCCGAGCCGCGCACGAACGGGATGTCGTCACCCGGGAAGTTGTACTTGGACAGGAGCTCGCGGACCTCGAGCTCGACGAGGTCGAGCAGCTCGGGGTCGTCGACCGCGTCGACCTTGTTGAGGAACACGACGATGTACGGGACCTCGACCTGGCGGGCCAGCAGGATGTGCTCGCGGGTCTGGGGCATCGGGCCATCGGTCGCGGCGACGACGAGGATCGCGCCGTCCATCTGGGCGGCGCCGGTGATCATGTTCTTGATGTAGTCGGCGTGCCCGGGGCAGTCGACGTGCGCGTAGTGGCGGGCGGTCGTCTCGTACTCGACGTGGGCGATCGCGATGGTGATCCCGCGCTCGCGCTCTTCGGGCGCGTTATCGATCGTGTCGAAGGCGCGGTACTCGGACCCACCCTTCAGGGCGAGGTACTTCGTGATGGCCGCCGTCAGGCTCGTCTTGCCATGGTCGATGTGGCCGATCGTGCCGATATTCACGTGCGGCTTGGTGCGTTCGAACTTCTTCTTGGCCACGTGACCGTTCTCTCTCCATCATCTCGTGCGGCGACGCCGCGGTGACTTGCCAGCCGGGCCGGACCCCTTGAAATGGAGCCCACAATCGGACTTGAACCGATGACCTCTTCCTTACCAAGGAAGTGCTCTGCCGGCTGAGCTATGTGGGCCCGGGACCCGATGCGTGCGAGGATCTGGTGGGCAGGGAGGGAATCGAACCCCCACAGTCGAAGACGGCTGATCTACAGTCAGCGGAGCTCACCACCTGCTCAACCTACCCGATTCGCCATCCGATGCCGGGACCGAGACTGCGGTCTCGTGGTGAACCCGACACCAGTACTGCACATGGAGCCGACGACGGGACTCGAACCCGGAACCTGCGGTTTACAAAACCGCTGCTCTACCAATTGAGCTACGTCGGCGCGGCGCAGGGCCATACCGCAGGAGACCCCGAAGCGCCCGGGAATGATAGGGCCGGGCAGCCTGATGGGTCAAGCACGCCCGGTCGGGCGTGTTCGCGCGGGCCGGCGGGCCCGGATCGCGCCCTTCGGGTTCGCGGGATCCACGGAGTCGGGGGGATCCACGGAGTCGGCAGGATCGGCGTTCGAGGGCGCGCTCGCTGCGGCATCGCCGGGCAGCACTCCCGCAGCACCGGGCAGACGCGCCGCGTCCCCCTCGTCGGCCACCGAAGGGGTCGCCTCCGGAGCCTCGGCGGTCGCGGTCACGACCTTGCGCTTGTGGCCGACGGGCGCCCGTCGCCGCACTGCGGGCGCGGGCGGATCGGTTGGCTCAGCCGACGGCGGCGTCGCGGCTCGTTCGGCCGGTTGTTCGCCTTGCGCGACCGCCGACGGCTCGAGGGGCTCCGCCGCCTCCCCGCCCTGAGTGGGCTGGGAGATCCCGAGACTCACGGGCGGAGACGCCACGTCCCTCTGGGAAAGCGCCTCGAACAGCATCACCGAGCCGGCCACGGCGGCGTTGAGCGAGCCGACCCTGCCCCGCATGGGAATGCGCATCAAAACGTCGCACCGGCGGCGAACGGCGGGACCAAGGCCCTGGCCCTCGCTGCCGACGACGATGGCCAGCGGGCCACGCATGTCTGTTTCACGGACGGTCAATGACGCCCCCGCTTCGGCCCCGGCAACCCGCAGCCCGCGAGCATGAAGTTCGGCAAGGGCACCCGGGAGGTCATCGACCGGGCACAGCAGCAGGTGTTCCACGGCACCGGCCGACGCCTTGACCGCGGCCGGTGTGAGCGGGGCCTGCCGTCTCGTGGGAAAGATCACGCCGTGAATGCCTGCGGCCTCGGCGCTGCGCATGAGCGTGCCGACGTTCTGGGGATCTTCGAGGGAGTCGAGAACGAGCACGAACGGCGGCTCGCCGCGTTCGATCGCCCGCGCGAGGATGTCAGCGGTGCTCGCCCAGCGGCGCGGTGCCACGGCCAGGGCGACACCCTGATGTCCATCGAAACCAGCCAGCGCCGTCAGGGTCCCGCCCTCGACCTCGACGATCGGGATCCGCAGGTTCGTTGCGTGCAGCACGAGTCGCTCGAGGGCCTGGCGACGCTGCGGCGTCACCAGCAATCGACGGGCTTCTCGGCGAGCGTCGAATGCCTCCTCGACCGGGCGGCGTCCCGCCACGAGTTCGTCCTCTGGCCCAACAAGGCTGTCGAGGTCGTGCGCTGGAGCCGGCCCCGACCATGTGCCGCGACCGGCCCAGGGCTGGCCGGTGGAGCCGTCTTGAACAGGTCGTCGGCCGGGCGCGAACGCGCGGCCCCGGGGCGGATACGCCGGCCGAGTACCGTGCTCACGACCGATGGAGCGTCCCGGGCGCGGGGTGGCTGGCCGCCAGGCCTGGCCGGGTGGGTCGGAGCCGGGGCCGAAGCGCGGAGGCCCGCCGAAATCGCCAACTGGGCGCGGTCCGCCGCGGTCCGACCGACGGTTGTCGCGCGGCGACGCCGGTTCGGAGCGGCCACCCTCCATCCCCCGTGGCGACATCGTCCCTGGAGGATGGACCGGGTGTTGACCCGGCGCGCGAAACCCGGTCCCTGGGCGGTCGCGGCCGGGCGGCCGGTGGGGACGAGGGTCGCCGTCCGGTCGGGCAACGTACGGCACTGGCCCGTCCCGCCGTGGCCCCCCGCCTGGAATCGTCGGACCTCCCCTCGGCGACGGGCGCTGTGTCCCGGGAGGGCCCGGAGGACGCCCGCGACTGCGATGGTTCGGAGACCGACCCTCGGACGCGCTCGGGCGATGTTCTTCGGGTCCACCTCGTGGCTCGTGGCCGGGGCCACGAGCCGGGCCACGACCCGGGCCGCGTCCGTGAGATCCGGGTGGTCGGGATCCGCGGTCAGGCATGTTCGCCAACCTTCGCTCGCCGCCAGCGCTGCCCGTCGCGCGTGTCCTCAACCGTGATCCCCCTCCGGGCGAGCGCGTCACGAAGGCGATCCGATCCCACCCAGTCGTGAGCGGCCCGAGCGTCAACGCGGTCGGCCAACAGGCGCTCGAGATCTGCATCGAGGCGATCGTCCGCCTCGGGGAGGATCGCCAGGACGCGATCGAGATCACGGAGGAGGTCCTGCACCCGCCCGGCGTCCGCCGAGGAAAGCGAGCGTGCATCGAGCCGCCGGTTGACATCACGCACAAGCTCGAAGAGGGAGGCAAGTGCGGCCGACGCGTTGAGATCGTCGTCCAGGGCGGCCCCGAACCCTTCGCGCGCGGATTGCATGACGGCCGGCAGATCCGGATCGTCGGGGCGCGACTGTTCGTACGCCGCAAGCGCGGCCAGGAGCGTGTCCAGCCGGTCAACCGCCGCCGCGGCGGCCCGGAGAGACGCGTCGCCGGCGTCGAGACCCTGACGGTAGTGCACCGCGATCAGCGCGTACCGCAGAGCGCGCGGCGAGATGCCGCTGGCGACCACGTCCTCCACGCGGGCGATGTTGCCGGTCGATTTGGCCATCTTGGAGCCAGCCATCTGGAGGTGGGCACAGTGCAGCCAGGTCCCCACAAACGGCCGCTCGGTGGCCGCCTCACTCTGGGCGATCTCGTCCTCGTGGTGCGGGAATACCAGGTCGACGCCGCCAGTGTGGATGTCGAACGATTGCCCGAGATGGGCCATGCTCATCGCGGAGCACTCGATGTGCCAGCCGGGGCGGCCCGGGCCGATCGCCGTGTCCCATGACGGCTCCGAGCCGCGCGGGCCCTTCCAAACGGCAAAATCGCGCACGTCATCCTTGCCGTACTCGTCGGCCTCGACCCGCTCGCCGACCCGAAGTTGATCGGGATCCAGTCTG
>JANNUK010000505.1:0-3545 GCA_031395155.1 Chloroflexota bacterium
GCGAGGTGATCGTCGAGCGTCGTGATCGGTAGCCGGAACAGCGCCCGGTCGTGGGCCAGGTTGCGATCGGCGGCGGCAAGGCGCCGTCGCGCGGTCTCCAGATCGATCCACCGAGATGGCTCCTCAACGTCCGCCGCGGAGCCGTCGAGCGCTGCCGCCAGCCGCCACGGAGCGCCGGCCGGCGCGTTGCGCTCACGAACGTGGGCGATCCTCACCCATCGAGTCTAGCGGGCGCGGCTGGCCTGGGACGTCGGGGCTCAGGCGGTCAGGCGACGGAACGCCCAGAGCGTGATCGAGTGGAGGACGAGGCCGAGCGCTCCGATCGCGACGATCGCCCGGCCGATCGCCCCCCAGTCGAAGCCGACCGTCATCAGCGCCCGCATGGCCTCGATGACAAACGTGATCGGGTTCCAGTCATTGACCACGCGCAGCCAGTCCGGCATCAGCGCGACGGGCACGAAGGCGGTCGACATGAATGCGATCGGGAAGAACAGGATCGACAGGGTCCCCGTCGCCTGCTCATTCTTGGTCAACAGCGCCGGCACGAAGGACGTACCAGCCCAGGCCACCCCGAACGCGCCGGACAGGAGGAGGATCCCGATCGCCCCGGGGATCCCGGTCTCGATCCGCGCCCCAAGAAGCAGGCTCAGGATCAGGATGGCACCGGCCATGATCATGCACTCGATGAACAGTGGCACGAGTTCGCCGGCGAGGATCGCGTAGCGGCCCACCGGCGTCGCACGCAGCTTGTCGAGCATCCCGTTCCGGTAGTCGTAGAGCAGGTTGCTGCCCGACCACGACACCGCAAAGAAGACTGTGAACGTGATCTGGCCCGGCGCCAGGTACGCGAGATAACTCCCGCCCTCGCCGCCGAACCCGGGGAGCTGGACGATGTCCTTGAACAGCTGGCTGAACACGAACAACTGGATCAGCGGGTAGAGGACGATGCTGAACGGGTTCGCCGGCACCCGGTAGAAGCGACGCCACGCGCGCAGGCCCAGGTACCAGGTCTCGGCCGCAAAGGTCGTCATCGGTCGCGTGCGTCCATGTTCGGTCCCTCTCCTCACCAGCCCAGCGAGATGGTCTGGTCCGCTTCTTCGGCGCGGATCCGGCGACCGGTGTGCTTGAGGAACACGTCGTCGAGCGACGGGCCGGCCATCGACATCCCGTAGACGCGGACCCCGTCCACGTCGATTCTGCGCAGGATCTCTGGGGCGAGCTCGTCCGCGCCGTGCACAGACAGCCGGATCCCGTCCGTGGTTTCCTCGATGGCCGAGATCGCCACGAGCCCGTCAAGTCGCCGAGTGACCGCGGACCGCGCGGCAGCGAGCGCATCGGTGTCCACATCCCCCGCCGACCCCGGCGGGACGAGTCGAAGCGTGACCGAATCGGCCCCGATGCCCCGCTTTAGCTCGTCCGGCGAGCCCTCCGCGACGATCTTTCCGTGATCGATGATCGCGAGCCGCTCGCAGAGCCGGTCGGCCTCCTCCATGTAGTGCGTCGTGAGGACCATCGTCGTTCCTGCGCGGTTGATCCGAACCAGTTCGTCCCACAGTGCCAGCCGGCTCTGTGGATCGAGGCCCTCCGTGGGTTCGTCGAGGAAGAGCACGTCGGGCCTGTGGACGAGTGCCGAGGCCAGGTCGAGACGACGGCGCATCCCGCCGGAGTACGTCCCCGCCAGCTTCGTTGCCGCCTCGGTCAGGCCCATCAGCTCCAGGAGCTCATCGACCCGTGGGCCAAGCTCGGCGCCCGACATCCCGTGGAGATGGCCGATGAGCGCGAGGTTCTCGCGTCCCGTTGCCATCTGGTCGATCGTGACAGTCTGGGTCGCGAAGCCGATGCGGCGACGGACGGCTGCCGCGTGGGAGACCACGTCCAGACCGGCGACGCGCGCCCGTCCCGACGTCGGGCGCAGGAGCGTCGCGAGGATCCGGATCGTCGTGGTCTTGCCAGCGCCATTCGGACCGAGGAACCCCAGGAACTCGCCACGCGCCACTCGGAACGAGATGCCGTCGACGGCGCGCGTTCCGCCTGGGTAGACCTTGACCAGCTGGTCGACCTCGACCATGGCGGTCGCTGAGGCCGGTGCGGACGCAGTCGTCTCCATCGGTACCGTCCTAAACCGCTCAGAACGGCTTCGTCTGCATGAGCCAGATGAGAACGACAAGGCCAACGAAGCCCACGACCGCGGCGAGCTCGGGACGAAGGCCGGCGCGGAGCGTCGCGATCTGGGCATCCGTGAGTGGCTCGGGCACGATGCCCTTCTTGCGGTCGTCCCGGTTCGGTTGGCCCACCGCGCGCCGGATGGCCGTCAACGGGTAGGTCGCCATGGGAGTCATGAGGCCCGAGACGACGATCAGGACCCCGATCGCGGCCCATGGCCAGAACTGGCTGAAGTGCCCGCCGATGATTGCCGCCACGATGCCGGAGACCACGGCGAGCCCAAGGCCGACGAACGAGAGGTTCAGGCTGGATCCGGACAGGTCGAGCAGGGCGGAGATCCGCGCCCGATCAGGCTCGTCTCGGACCTTGAATGGCACGAACGCCGACACTCCGTGCGCGAGGATGAAGACGAACGCCGACACGACGTGCAACAGCACGATCCACGGGTAGAAGTCCACCGTCTCTCCTCCGTCGGTAGCCGCGGGCCACTTGACCTCGATGATGCCGGTCATCGTCGGATGCACCGAGCACCGGAACTGGTGGGACCCGGGTTCGAGCGCGCCCAGAGCGTACGCGACGTCCGCGGGCCCCATGATCGTATCGCCTTTGGAAAGGGTCCGGCGTGATATCATGGCACGTGATATGAGTGAGTACGTCCCGTTTCAGGTCCAGTTGACCCGCGCTCAGCATCGACGCCTCAAGGAGCTCGCTGCAGTGCGCGGCGCTTCGATGGGCTCGATCGTGCGCGAGAGCGTGACCGACTACCTGACGGGCGTTCCCGCGGAAGAGGACCGAGCGTTCGGTGTCATCGGCCTCATCGACGACTCGCTACCAGAGCCGCATGGCGACCCGGCCGTGCACCATGACGCCTACCTCGCGAACACGCTCGAAGAGAAGTCCAGCGCCGTGGACCTTCCGAACTCGCCACGGCGACCACGTCCACGGTCTTGATCGCGGTCTTCCTCGACACGAGCGCTATCTTCGCCGCCGCGCGACCGCAGTCGGATCGGCATGCCGAAGCGGCGGCGGAGTACCAGCGGTTACTGCGCGGCGCCGTTCGGTTGGTGACCACGGACCTTGTCATCGTCGAGTTGCATGCGCTGGCCCTCAGCCGCTCCCGCGCCGCCATGGCCCTGGACCTCGCCGATCGATTGACGCATTCCGGGCGGATCGAGATCCAGGTCACCGGACTCGACCGGCTCGCCGAGGCGCTCGAGCTGCTTCGCCGTCGACCCGGCCGGACCTATTCGCTCGCCGACGCGGTGTCATTCGTCGTGATGCGTGAACTCGAGATCGAGCAGGCGTTCACTCTCGACGAGGACTTTGCGGCCGAAGGGTTCCAGGTCGTGCCCGCGATCTGACCCGGCTGTCGCCGCGTTAAA
>JANNUK010000546.1:0-4731 GCA_031395155.1 Chloroflexota bacterium
GTGACGCTCGGCCAGGGGATCAGGGTGGCGATCCAATCGGCGGTGCCGGAGGTCCATGCCGTCGTGGACACGACCGACCACGCCGCGGGCACGAACCCGTACTACGAACCCTCGAAGAAATAGGCGGGTGCCTGGCGCACCGGGGGTTTTCGACGCTTCCAACCTCGCGGACGGCGCTCACGGGAGGTGAAAAATCCGCAGGCCCTGCCGGGGCGCCAGCGAGGCGGGTGAGGTAGCGGTGGCAAAGGTTCTCTGTGTCCTGTACGACGATCCCGTTGACGGGTATCCGCGGTCGTACGCTCGAGACGCGATTCCGAGGATCGAGCGCTACGCTTCAAGGATCGTGGCCCGACGAGCGGCAGCGCGCCCGCCCTCCCAGCCGGTTGAGCGCAGCGGCATTGCACTCGAGGTCGACGATCACGTCCGAGACCGCGACATAGTCTGCACTGGTGGGCGACCAAGGCGATGCGTCGATCGCCCGTCGTGTAGCCTGCCCCAGTCCGCCGGTGTCCCGAGCCAGGTCCTCCGGCACCCCCCCGAGGATCCCCACCCCGATGGAGCGCCTCACCAACGCCGTCGAGCTGCTCGACGGTCCACTCGACGATCCAGTCGTCCTGGCCGGCAACCTGCGCGACCTGCGCCGGATCAATCGCTGGCTGGGGGGCGGTGCGCTGAGTATCGCCGCCATCGAAGCCCTGGCCGCCCATCGCGCCGAACTGACGCTGCTCGACGTCGGGACGGGCGGCGCGGACATCCCCCTCGCGCTACTGGGGTGGGCGGGCCGCCGGAGTCGGCGCTTGAGCGTGGTGGGGATCGACAGCCGTCCGGAAATCCTGGCGGCGGCCGTCCGGGCAAATCCGGCCAGCGCGAGTACGGACCGCCTGGAGCTCCACGTGGGCGACGGCCGCTCGCTCCCCTATCCCGATCGCTCGTTCGACGTTGCGCATGCCTCGCTCGTGCTGCACCACCTGGGACCCGAGGCGGCCGTGGAGCTGCTCCGGGAGATGGCTCGTGTCGCCCGTCTCGGCGTCGTTGTCAATGACCTGCACCGTGGCATGCTGGGCTGGCTTGGGGCCTGGCTGCTGGGTCACCTGCTGACGGGTAATCGGTACACCCGCCACGACGCCCCGCTGTCCGTCCGGCGCGCCTACCTGTTGGACGAGATGACCGATCTGCTGCGGGCCGCCGGCCTGACCCCGGTGGCCACGTTCCGCGGGGCACTCGGGCAACGCTACGCGATCGCCGCGCTACTCGGCCTGGACGGCGGTGACCCCACCGGGTTGCCGAACCCGCTGGAGGCAGGCAAATGACGGCGGAGCAGGTCGAGATCGCGGTGGTAGGCGGCGGCCCGGCCGGGGCGGTGCTGGCCGCCCGGCTTGCGCGCGCTCGTCATGAGGTCGTGGTCCTCGAGCGCGCCCCGACATGGCGCTGGCGCGCCGGGGGCGTCTTCACGTCACCTGCTGCGGTGGCCGAACTGCGCAGGGCCGGCCTCGACGCGCCAACCCTGCTGGCCGTCGCCCGACCGATCCCGGCGATGCGGGTCGAGACGGTGGGAGGGACCTCGTTTCGGCTGACCTACGGTGCCGACGATGGCGGCGAGCCCGCGGTCGGGTTCGATCGATCACGCCTGGATCCGGCACTCCTCGAGCTGGCGAGACACGCCGGGGCGGACGTCAGGCTGGGCTGGACGGTGACTGCGCTCGATCCCGCCGCGGGCCGGCTGCAGGTTCGCAAGCCAGGCGGCGGGTCCGCGACGCTGCGGGCAGGCGTCGTGGTCGGTGCCGACGGACTGCGCTCGATCGTGGCCCGCGCTGCTGGCGTGGACCGCCCGCCGCGCCTCGGGCCGCGGATCGGGCTGACGTACCACCTCCGCGATCCCGACCCCACAGCCACACGCGATGCCCGGATGCGTCTGCTGCGTGACGGCTACGTGGGGATCGCGCCCGTCGCCGGAGGGCGGGTGAACGTGGGGATCGTGCTCGGGCGAACGTGGCAGGCCGAGCTGGCCAGGCGAGGCGGACGGGCCGTCGCCGACTCGATCGTGGCCGCGATCCCGGCGACCGACGACGACGAGGGAGCCTGGCGCGAGGGCAGCCCCGCCGACGGCGTCGTCGGCGCCTGGCCGCTCGAGCACCGCGTGTCTCGGCGGGCCGGCCCAGGTTGGCTCCTGGTCGGCGATGCGGCCGGGTTCCTCGACCCGTTCACCGGGGAAGGTCTCCACCGTGCGCTTGTGTCCGCCGATCTTGCGGCCGCGGCGATCCGGGCCCGGGCGCGTGGGAAACGGGGAGCCTTCGTCGCTTACGAACGAGCGATGCAGCGGCGGTTCACGGCCAAGGACGGCGTATCGTGGCTCGTCCAGGTCTTCCTGGCCCGACCTGCGCTGTTCGAGTACACCGCCCGACGTGTCGCCGCTCGCCCCGCAATCCGTGCGACGATGGGCCTTGTCATGGGCGATCTTGTCGGGGCCGGTCGCGTGCTCGATCCGCGCTATCTCGCCGCACTGCTCGCGCCGTGACAAGGGGAACGCGCACCCGAGTCGCAGCCGAGGCGTTCGCGCCGGCCGTCGTCCGGCTCGACTTGGTCGACCTGGCTCGCCGGTCCGCGGGCATCCTCGCATCCCAGCGCGTCGCCTGAGCGATGCACAGCTCGATCAGCATCGACGTGGCGGCCCCACCGGAGGTCGTGTTCCGGCTCGCCCGCGACGTGGAGCGCTGGGAGCGATTGCTCCCCCATTACGCCCGCTCTCGAGCCGTGGCGCGGGGCCCCGATGGCGCCCTGGTCGCCGATTTCATCGCTCGACGGCCGGTCGTCGCGCTCCTGGGGCTCAGCCTGCCGGTGGCGTGGCGGGCGCGGACCTGGGCCGAGCCGGAGGCGCGGCGCCTCCGCTTCGTCCACGTGGCCGGGGCGACGAAGGGAATGGACGTGACGTGGCGGATCGAGCCCTCCGCTGCCGGCACCCGAATCTCCATCGACCACGACTTCCGGCCGCGCCTGCCCCAATTCGCGGTCTTCGTCGATCGCGCGTTCACGCGGCCGATCGCGGGCCGCACGCTGGCTACGTTCAAGGCGCTCGCCGAGGCCCTGATGGAGGCGCCGGTCGGAGCCTCGATCGAGACGCGGGAGTCCGAACCGTCCGCGCCGACGAATACACCGAGATGAGCGAGCGTCGACGCGTCTGGATCACCGGCATCGGGGTCATCACCGCGATCGGGACCGGACGCGACCCGTTCCGCACCGGCCTGCGGGTCGGTCGCTCAACGGTCAGTCGGATCGATCGCTTCGACCCGAGCCCGTTCCGCTCGCAGGTCGCCGCCCAGGTTGACGACTTCGACCCGCTCGCCTGGATGCCACCGAAAACCGCCCGTCAGCTCGACCGGTTCAGCCAGTTTGGCCTCGCAGCGGGCCGGCTGGCGCTCGACGATGCCGGCCTGGCGCCTGGTGCCAACGGGGCCGCCGCACCGGAGCGGATAGGGATCTACCTTGGATCCGCGCTGGGCGGCATCGCGTACGCTGAGGACCAACACGAGCGCTACCTGGCGCGCGGCATCCGAGCGGTGGCGCCCAATCTCGCGCTGGCCGTATTCGGAGGGGCCGCTCCCGCCAACCTCGGGATCGCCCTGGGCGTGCGCGGCCCGATCCTCTCGACCGCAAACTCGTGCGCGTCAGGGGCGGTCGCGCTGGGCGAGGCACTCGGCGACCTGCGCGAGGGTCGGGTTGACGCCGCGATCGCCGGTGGCTGCGAGATCCCGCTGAGCCCCCTGGCATTCGGAGCGTTCGACATCATTCGAGCTCTGTCCCACGGCCACAACGACGACCCGGGCCATGCGGCCCGGCCCTTCGATGTGGGGCGCGACGGGTTCGTCATGGGCGAGGGCGCGGCGCTCCTCGTCCTGGAGGCGGCCGATGCCGCGGAGCGGCGCGGAGCCGTCCCCTATGCCGAGCTGCTCGGGTACGGGGCGACCTCCGACGCGCACCACATGGTCCAGCCTCGGGCCGATGGCATTGAGGCGGCGCGTGCCGTGTCGATCGCCCTCGCCGACGCCGCCGTCGATCCGTCCGAGATCGATTACGTCAACGCCCACGCGTCATCGACGCCGATCGGCGACGTCGCCGAGGCGCGGGCCATCGCGCGGGCCCTGGGGGCGCGCGCGATGGCCGTCCCGGTCAGCGGTACCAAGGCGCTGTATGGGCACCCGCTGGGCGCCTCGAGTGCGATCGAGGCCGCCATCTGCGCGCTCGCCATCCGCGACGGCTGGGCGCCGGCCTCGGTCAATCTCGTCGATCCGGATCCGGACGCGCTCGCGCTCCTGCCCGGCCTGTTGCGCGACGGCCGCGAGGGCATCTACCGGCGCGTGTTGTCCACGTCGTTCGGGTTCGGCGGGCTCAATGCAGCACTCGTCTTCGGGGCCGTGACGCGCTGACGACCCGCCGTCGACCGAACGTCCCGTCGATCTCGGCGCCGAGCGGCTCTTCGAAGGACGTCGATCGGTGTACGGTGGAACCGCACGGAGGTGTCGGATGTCCGCCGGACACGATCCGGCCGAGGCGATCGGCCAGGTGACCCACTACTTCAGCCATCGCTCGGTTGCGGCAGTCCGCTTGAGCGCGCCGCTCGCCCTGGGCGACAAGATCCACATTCGCGGTCACACCACCGACCTCGTCCAGAACGTCGCGTCGATGGAGGTCGAGCACGCGAAGGTCGACCGGGCAGGCCCCGGGGACGACGTTGCC
>JANNUK010000559.1:0-1839 GCA_031395155.1 Chloroflexota bacterium
GGCCGCGAACCGTACGGGGCCCCGGAAACGCCTGGCGGGCACCGCGCGACCCACCATCCGCCCGTTCACCAGCTGTAGGGGTGCTGGAGCACCGATCGCCGTTCTCCGGCATCGCGGCACACGCACTCCGCGTAAACAGGACGGATCCGCTCGCCCGACGCACGTTCCAGTGCGCTACCACTCCCATGCCGAGTAGGCGGTGCGTCCAGCGTGCGGCTATCGGTGCCGGTCGACAGTCGACCTCCGGGGTGGATCGAGATGGATCGGGAGGCTCACCCGAGCCCGGATGGTAGAATGCCGCCCGCTGCGCGACGGAGAGGTCGCATAGAGGCCTAGTGCGGCGGTTTGCTAAACCGCTGAGTGGGGTAACCTGCTCCGAGGGTTCGAATCCCTCCCTCTCCGCCAGCCTCGATGCAGCAACACGTGCGCCCGTAGCTCAGCGGATAGAGCGTTAGGTTGCGGACCTAAAGGTCGTGGGTTCGAGTCCCGCCGGGCGCGCCAGTTCCGAACGATCGTCAGGCTGTTGACACTGTATCCACATTGGATATAGTTTGGTCATGCCAACAGGCGACACACCCCTCCCTCCGGCCGCGATCCACATCCTGCTGGCGATCGGCCCCGGCGAGCTGCACGGGTACGGGATCATGGCCGAGGTAGCGGCGCAGAGCGACGGTGCTGTTCGCCTGGCAGCGGGCACGCTCTACACGAACATCAAACGGCTCGTGGACCGCGGCTTGATCGAAGAGAGCGACGAACGGCCGGACCCTGAGCACGATGACGACCGCCGGCGCTACTACCGGCTGACGGAGTCCGGCCATCGAATCGTCGTGAGCGAAGTTGCCCGCATGGAGGCCCACGTCGCACGGGCCCGACCCTGGATCCGCGAGGTCAGGCCGTGACGCGCGAGCAATTCCTCTATCGGCGCCTTCTTCGGCTGTACCCTCGAGCGTTTCGAGACCGATACGGCACCGAAATGACGCACCTCTTCGGCGAACAGGCGCGCGATGCTCACGCCTCCGGCGAGCCATTGTCCCTCGCATCCCTGTGGGCTCGCAGCATCATCGATGTCGCCGTCACAGCCCCTGGCCACCATCTCCGAAGGGAGCAGTACGTGCCCCAGCCCGCCGACATGCCGCCTGACGGCTTCGTGCTCGAGATCGGCAGCCGCACGACCCAGGCCCCGCGGATGGTCCTGGCCTTTCTGCCCCTCTGGATCTTGCTGTTTCAGTTGTTCGCGGTTCGCGGGTTCATGGACCCAGTGTTCGCGAGCCCACCTGGTATCGCTGGGTTACCCGCAGGCATCGGCCTCCTGGCGATCGCACTGCTCCTGATGGGCCTGGGTGTAGGAGTGCTTCGCCACACATCGTCTCGGATGGCAGCCATCCTTGCGTTCGCCTTCCTCACCCTGCCGGCCGCCGCTATCGTGATCCTGGCACCCGCGGCCATCTTGATCGTCCAGAACCTCGCGACTTGACGCCGCCCTGTCCCGGCGACTTCAGCACCACGTCGGCGGCAGTGTCTCGAACCAGGTGCACAACGCCGGGATGGGCTTGCTCGCGTCCTTCATCAGGGCGAGGTAGTCACCCCACGGACCGCCGTCATCGGACTGGCCGGGAGCGGCTCGAACGAGGAGGAAAGTCCTCGCCGGGCACCCCTCGGATCGTGTAGGCCTGACGGTCGGTGACCTGCTCTGGGAACGTGAATCGTTCGACCAGTGCATATGGCTTCAGGTCGTCCTCGCTGACGGCGATGCCGCGCACGACCGAGACGAGGTAGGTCTCGCCGTTCACGACCGCGGTCGGGACGTGTTCGACGGTGACGCATCCCGCCAGGAGGGCC
>JANNUK010000574.1:0-1722 GCA_031395155.1 Chloroflexota bacterium
TCGTGATACAGGCTTTGGGCCACGTGCAGGATCCGTTCGCGCGGAACCTCGATCCGCTGGAACGCCAGCCCGAAGTTGGCCGGGTTCGGCTTGTAGGAACCGGCCTGCTGGGCCGTGATCACCCAGTCGAAGACGACCCCCAGCCGCTGGTTCGACAGGGCGAACAGGTCGTCGTCGCAATTGGTGTTAACGCCGAGCCGGAATCGCGTCTTGAGCCGGGCGAGCGCGTCTGCCGAATCCGGAAACGCCGGCCAGTCGCCGACCGAGCCGCCGAAGGCCTCGACGGCCTCGCTCGCCGGGGCTGGGTGCCCCAGGTCGCGCGCCACGCCCTTAGGCTGGCGCCGAGGATGTCGCGATATGTACGGTACGGTCCGGCCTCGAGCCGTGCCTCATGTCCGGCATACGCCTCGAGCAGCTCGTCGTCGGAGACGGTCGAGGCGAGCTCCGGCAGGCCCGTCCGGAGGGCTCCGGCAATGCCTCGCTCCCAGTCGATGAGCGTGCCGTAGCAGTCGAACGTCAGCGCGTCGAAGCGCCCGAAGTCGAAGGTGGTCGTCATGCGCCCATGATGCCGGAACCCGGTGTCCGATGGCACCGCAAAAGCGGAAATAGGGTGGATCAGTCTCCCGTCCGACGATGCATACTGGCCGCACCGGTACCCGCCACCGGGCGAACGAACCTGTGAGGGCAAACGAGCCATGTCCCGTTCAACGCGCTTCCGCACGATCCTCGTCGCCGGCCTCGCGCTGGCACTGACCTTCCCGGTCGCCGCCTCAGCAACCCACTCCTGGGGGAGCTACCACTGGGCGCGCGAGTCCAATCCGTTCACGTTGAAGCTGGGCGACAACGTGACGTCGGCCTGGGATTCGTATCTCGGAACGACCTCCACTGACTGGAGCAAGGATCCTCCCACCGGGATCGCGAAGGTCCTCAGCACCGACATCGTTACCGGCGGGACGACGGGCCGGAGGTGTCGGGCGACCACCGGTCGGGTCGAGGTCTGCAACGCCTCGTACGGCAACAACGGCTGGCTCGGCATTGCCTCGATCAGCGTAAGCGGCAGTCACATCACGAAGGCGTACGTCAAGCTCAACGACACGTACTTCAACACTGCGGCGTACAACACCCCGGCGTGGCGGAACCTGGTCATGTGCCAGGAAGTCGGGCACACCTTCGGGCTCGGTCATACCGATGAGACGTTTGACAATCCCAATGACGGGACGTGCATGGATTACACGGGCGACCCGGACGGCCCGCCGTCGAACGAGCATCCCAACGCCCACGACTACGAGCAGCTCGCGACCATCTACGCCCACCTCGACAGCACGACGACCGTCAGCGCCAGTGCTCCATCCGGACCCGGCAAGGGCAACGGCGCCGCGGAAGCGGCTTCGAGCGGCTGGGGCCGCCTGGTGGCTACCACGAACGGCGGACGCGGTGGCGTGTACCTGCTCGATCTGGGGAACGGCGAGCAGGTCGTGACCCACGTGTTCTGGGCGCGCTGACCGACGGCGTCTGAGGGCCGGGCTCGGCCCTGTTTGTTGGGGCGCCGCCCCGGGGTGGCCCTGGGCGCGCCCGTCGTCCGCTCCGGGGAGGTCCGCGGGCGGGTCTCGACCGACCTCTCCGGTCAGCCCCCGCTCGATGAAAGTCGTGGCGTGGTCGACGAGGCCAGTCGCTCCTCGAACCGCCGGGCGGCCGCATCGAGCTTCTCGAGGTGCTCCGCGA
>JANNUK010000583.1:0-4919 GCA_031395155.1 Chloroflexota bacterium
AGGCGGACGTCCATCTCGATGGCCTCGCGCGGGAGGCGGAAGGCAGGAACCCCGATCAACATGGTCCCGCCGCCGTAGGGCAGGCTGTCGAAGACCGTGACCTGGGAGCCCTTCATCGCCAGCTCGCGGGCCACCGCGAGACCGGCCGGGCCGGCACCGACGACGGCGACACGCTCGCCGCGCGGGGTGATCTGCGGCATGACGTCGGGGATCCCGGATGCCTCGTGCCACTCCACGAGGAACCGCTTCATCGCCCGGATCGCCAGCGGCCGGTCGATATCACCGCGCCGGCATGCGCGCTCACACGGAGCCGAACAGACGTACGAACACATCGCCGCGACCGCGTTCGGCTCGCGCGACAGGATGTAGCCCTCCTCGAATCGACCCTCGGCGGCGAGGTTCAGGTAGCCCCGACAGTTGGTCCCGACCGGGCACGCCTCCTGACACTCGATGTTGCACTGCAACCACGAGGCGTCGACCGGCTGGACGAGGAATTCCTGGTGGGAGTCGAGGGCCAAGGGGTGATCGCGCCTTTCCCAGGTGGGGCATGACGGCGGGAAACGGACGGCCTGCGCGGCCGCCTTGTTCGGAATCTACCATCCGCGTCGGGTGGCCTGCAAAACGGACTGCAAAACGGGCGGGCAGCCTCGCGTGGCGAGGGGTCGGCCGAGCGCCTCGCACCAACCAGACGCCTCAGTCCCGAGTTGACGCTCGCGAACCTCGCAGCTACGCTGCTCGGCGAGATGATCGCCGCCCGCAACGGGCAGACGTCTCTTGGAGGAGCGAGGCATGATCGCGAGCGAATTCGCGTTCATGACGCTGGGCCTGCTGCTCGGCGTGGCCAGCGGGGCGGCCCTCGTGTTCGTGATCCGCGCCCGGCCGCCGGCACCCCGCGAGGTGCGCCTGATCGTCGCGACCGACGTGGTTCCGCGACGCATGTCGGCCACGCTGGCCGGGAATACGTTCGGCACAGCCGCAGCGGAGCCGGCCCGCGGAGGCCCCGCGGATCGTCGGACCGTGGATCGGGAACCCAACGTCCTCATCGACACCTTGGCGTCGGGCCGCCCGAACAGGCTCCGCGTCGCGGGCGTGCCACGCACGGCGGGCGTCGTGGGCACGTCCGGCGCGCCGGAAGTGCTGTCACCGGAAGCTCCGGTTGACGCGGTCGCGGTGGCGATTCCGATCCATCACGAGCTCGACCCGATGCTGCAGGCGCTGTGGGCATCGGCGGATGGCGCAATGATGGCCCGGGTGTCGGCTACCCGCGGGGACACCGGCGACATCTCGAGCCACAGCCTGGACGACGCGGAAACGACTGCGCCGACGGCAACCGCGCGTTCAACACAGGCCGCGACCTCGGTCCTCGAACCGAGGCCCGGGGAAATCCTGTCGAGCGCCGAATCCGGCGATGCGTCGCGCGGCGAGGCGACTGCCTCGAGTTCGGTGGCCGACGGGCCCTGCGCCGAGGCACGAATGCAGTCAGAGGAACGGTGCCGCCAGGCCGAGGTTTCGCGTCTCGGTGCCACCACGGCGGCCGGAGCCCTTGCCGAGGTTCGTCGCGAGTACGACGAGCAGCGCCGTCGCGCCGACGACGGACGCACGGCCGCCGAACCTCGCCGAGTCCACGAACTCAAGGAAGCGGCGCGAGCCGGGTTCCGCTCGGATCGCATGACGGCCGCGGATCGGACCGGCCTCGAGACGGCCGCTAGGACCTGGTTGGCGACCATCAACACGATCAATGCCGCCGCCCGCGAGGCGGCGCCGGCGATCAATCGGGCCGACATCGCAGCGGCAACGCTGCTGCCAACCCTCGAGCGGCTCGGCGCGGAGGCCGACGTCGCGCGCATCTCGGCAGAATCGGCCGATGCCGCGTGCCTCGAGGCCAGGGCAGCCCATGCCGAGTGTCGCGAAGCGGCGGACACCGGTCGCACGCTCTCCGCGGCGCGCGCCGGCAGAGACGTGCCCAGCGCCGGCTTGCCGGCGCCCTTGCGACTCGACGCCGGGACGCCGACCGTCCTCCGCCTGGTTGCCGGCGATCGGAACACCAGGACGCAGGTCGCGGCCGCACTCGCGCGGACCCTCCCCGACGCGCCGCGGCCATGGGCCGACCTGCTCGGGGAGCTCGTCGACGCGATCTCGGCGCGCGCGATCGAGGAGTCGCTGCTCGACGCTCCCGCGAACCACCCCTTCTGGAGCCCATTCGCCCCGGCCGAGGCCCGCGACATCCTTGCGGCACTTGCTGCCCTCGGTTATCGGTTCGATGGACTCGGTGGTTGGGCGGACGATCGGATCCCGAGCCAGCGCGAGCTGTCGCTGGCTGTTGGCTACGCAGGCCAGGATCCGATGCGCATCCGTGCCTGGCCGAACGAGCAGGAGACAATGGAGCTGCTGCGGGATGTGAGGGTGGCCGGCGACGAGTACCTGGAACAGGCCGGTGGCGACCTCAGCCTGGCTGAAGTCGTGACGCTCCTCGGGCCACGGGCCGACGCGCTGACCGACCTGTGGAACGCGTGGGGCACCATCAGGCCGCTGCTCCTCGCTCCGATCGACTCCACTACCGAGGGCTGACCGGCTTCCCGGGTCAGGCCGAGGCGACCTCGTCGTCCTCGTCGAGCACGACGAGCCGGAATGCCTCGGCGGCGGCGGCACCGATCACTGCGCCCTCTTCTGCCGTCCACGCGCGGATCCAGTCGAGCACCCGATCCATGTCCCGCAGCTGACTCGCGTGACGACGCAGCGCCTCGAGCTTGCGCTCGAGCGTGGCGCTCACGTCGACCCATACGTCGGGGGCGCCCGGCCAGACCAGGTAGATCCGGCGCACCCGATGCGGGACCAGACCGGAGCGAGCCAACCACGGGAACGCCATCGGGTTCCGAGCCGCAGGGTAGACCGCGTCCACCGCGGCAATCCCGGCCGTGCGGTGATCCACGTGGTTGACTCCCCCATCCCGATGGAACAGCACCTCGGGGTCGGTCGTGAGAACGGCGTCGGGCCGAAAGGTCCGTATCTCCCGAACGAGCAGTTCGCGCAACGGCAGGTCGTTGGCCAGGGCGCCGTCCGGTTGATGCAGGAAGGTCACACCGGCGTAGCCGACGACGTCGGCTGCGGCGCGCTGTTCGACCTCCCGCGTTACCGCCAGCTCCAGCGGATCGAGATCGGCGTCCTCGCCTCCCTGGTCGCCGCTCGTGCAGCACACCAGCCAGCCCACCGAGCCCGCGTCGATCCAGCGGGCGGCGGTCGCGGCCGGGCCGAAATCGGCATCGTCGGGGTGAGCCACGACCACCATGAATCGATCGGGCCGCCAGTCATGGGCTACCGGCGCGACGCCGTCCTGCCGTCGATCCCGGCTATGCATCCTCCAACCCGCGCCCGATCTCCAAGGTGTTGCGCATACGCACTGGTGTCGCAAAACGCCGAAACCGAGGCAGTAGAATGCCGCCCGAGGCTTCGCTCGTCTCCCCCCACGAGCGAAGCCTCGCTTCGCGCCCGCCGGGAACGGTCATCGTGCGCGTACGGCCTGGGCTTCCCGGAGGACGTCGAGGACGGCGGCCGCATGACCGTCCGCCTTGACCTTCGGCCAAGCGTGGTGGATCCGCCCATCCGGATCGACGAGGTAGGTCGAGCGCTGGATGCCCATGGATTCTCGCCCGTAGTTGTTGCGCAGTGTCCAGGCGCCGTAGGCCTCGGCGACAGCGTGGTCCTCATCGGACAGCAGCGTGAACGGAATCCCGAATTTGTCGCGGAATCGACGGTGGCTGGCAGCGCCGTCCGGGCTGATCCCCCACACCTCGGCGTTGCCGGCCTCGACGTCGTGGTGAAGGTCGCGGAACTGGCAGGCCTCCGTCGTGCAGCCGGGCGTATCGTCCGTCGGATAGAAGTAGACGATCGTCCAGCCGCCCCGTCGGTCGGCGAGTCGGCGATCGTCCCCGCGGTCGTCGCGGAGCGTGAAGTCGGGAGCCAGGGCGCCGGCCTCAGGCGTGGTCATGGTGGCAGCGTAGCAGGCGTCTCGATGACCAGGAGCCATCCCGATTCGATCGCGAGCCGGACGGTCGCCACGAGTCGCACGTTGGACAGGCCGCGGCTCCGACCCGCGTCGAGCCGATCGTCCTCCAGCCCGTAGCGCAGGCCGCTGGCCGTGACGCCGGTGACGGCGCCGCCGAGCGGCAGGAGGGTCAGGAGGTCCCCGACTCGGCCGGGCAGGGTGACCTCGCGCCGTCCTCCCGGCGATGCCAGCAGCGTGACCCTGGCCGCCGGATCGAGCAGGCGGCACGCCCGACCCTGCAGGGCTGGGTGGGCGAGCAGGGTGACGTTGGCCAGCGCGTGGTCGAGGCGGGATCCACCGAGCGCCCCGAGGATGGTGACGTCCGTCGCGCCGAGACGGACGGCCTCGAGAACGCCCAGTTCGGTATCCGATTCATCCTTGTCGGTCGCCACCGGGTGTGGTTCGATCGCCGCCTCGCGGAGGGCGGCTCGCCCCGAGGCATCGAGCGAATCGCCGTCACCGACCCAGGCGTCGAGGCGGAGGCCGAGCGCCGGCGCCAGCCCCGCGCCGCCGTCGGCCGCGACGACGATGTCAATCGCATCGGCCCAGCCCGGCCAGGCGTCGTCGAGACCTGCCCGGCTTGGCCGGCCGCCATCGGCAAGAACGATGGCCCGCTTCCCATCCCGGTCGAACACGATTGCGTGCATCGTCCGGATGCTACCCCGTCGGCGGATGCTATCCTGCCTGCCGTGCCCACCACACCAGACCACCCGGCCGTCCGGCGGGTCGTCGAGGCGGCCGCCCGCAAGGGCGTGACGCTCGACGTCACCACGTTCTCCCAGTCGACGCACACCGCGCGCGAGGCGGCGGCCGCGGTCGGCGCCGAGCTCGGCCAGATCGTGAAGTCACTGGTCTTCGTGTCGAACGGCGAGGACGG